>JAFYPW010000051.1 GCA_017559985.1 Oscillospiraceae bacterium
GCATCAATTCTTTCACAGCTCGTTTCATTTGTGTATTGTTATTTCTGCATAAGGAAAATAGAATATGTAAATGTCAGAAGAGAGATGTGGAAGCCCGATTGGCATATGATTCGTTCTCTTACGATGTTCGCGATACCGATTTCAATCGAAACTATCGTTATCTCGCTTGGAGGAATTATACTTCAGGCGACAATCAATGCGCAAGGAAGTATTTTTATAGCGGGATATACCGCAGTAAACAAGCTTTACGGACTTCTTGAATGTACCGCAATATCGCTTGGTGTTGCATTTCTTACATTCTTTGCGCAGAATTACGGGGCAAAGCGGTATGACCGTGTGCGAGGCGGTGTAAAAAGCGCGATTCTGTTGTGCGTTGTGGCGGCAAGCCTCGTCGGGGCGGTTATTTTTATCTTTGGAAGACAGCTTGCCGGAATTTTTCTTGACGGATCAATGGATGGAGCCCGTGATGCGATAGAGATTGCCTGGAGCTATCTGCGGATTATGGCAATCTGCATGAATATACTCTATCTCATATATGTTTACAGAAAAGTTCTTCAGGGTATGGGAAACGCTTTCTGGTCCATGCTTTCGGGAATGTTTGAGTGTGTCATACGAGTCGGTATGGGATGGCTCGTTGCAGGAGGTTTTGATTCGAGAATCCTGTTTTATATAGAGCCGTCTGCCTGGCTTGGCGCACTTCTCTTTGTAGCGATACCATATTACATCATAAAAGAACAATATTTAGGACAATAAAAAAGGTGTGCACATCGTGCACACCTTTTTAGCTGTTTTATTTTGCTTGTGACGGACGGAGCGCGAAGAAGAGCTGATACTTTCCGCCGTCTTCTCTTGTGAAGAAGGGTTCGAGAAGCTGCTGCTTTACAGCGTCTCCCTCATAAACGGAATATGTCACACCCTCTGCCGATTTGTCAGAAGAAAGAAGTTTTTCTCCGTCATATACCGTAACAACAATGTGCTTGGGTGAGTAGGAAAAATCTGACTTGTTTTCCGTTACATTAACATAAACGAGGATGTCGCCTGCTTCGAGGTAAGAAGTTTTGAAATCTCTGATTGCATTTGTGCCGTATTCCCACTTAAGATCATCGCCAACATAGAAGGCTGTACCACCCCAGTAGCGATCGATAAGCATTGTTTTTATGTCAGTATATTCCGCAGGTACATTTGCCTGGCGGATAAAAAGGGTTAAAGTTTTCCATCTCGGTGCATAGAATCCGCCCGATCCTTCAGCACTTCCGGGAACGTGTAGCTGATAAGTGAAGAGGTTATCTATAATCTCTGTTGTGCTCGGAAGGTCAAGTTCACGCCCCATTGCACGGTAAATGCCTTCTGCAAAATCCGTGTCGCCACCAAAGGCTTCAAGGTTTTTGGAAACACCTGCAAGAGTTTCTCTTTCACCATCGGAAAGTTTTGCTCCGCCGACTGTGTTTTCAATGCGGTTTGACGGAATGGACTCTACCATGCCGCCATCACTTACGATGGTATCACCAATTTCGGCTACGACCTTGACAGTATAGGAAACCTCTACAGTTTCACCGGGTTTGATATCGTCTAAATTCCATGTAATCACGCCGTTATCAAACTTGCCGTCCGTCTCCACAAACTCGCATCCTTCGGGGATGGTTTCTGTAACCTTAATGCCCTTGTAGACAACCTCTCCGGATTGATTGTTGTTTACAAGTGCGTACCAGTTAAGGTAGGGTTCATCGTTTGTGCGGTTTGAAATTTTAATACTGTATGTAAGATTTTCTCCCTTTACCGCCGTGCCAAAGCCTGTAATGTTAACCGTTCTGTCAATTTCAAGGTTCGGGTATTCAATACGGCTCTTTGTATCTTCAGGAATTGTCAGGTCAGATACCATATCGTTGCCGGGGTCTTCGTCATATCCCGGAGCAACAACAAAATCAAGGGGACGAGTCTGAACGAAATTATCTGTCCTTAAAACACGGGGGGCAAGAGCACGAATTGCAAGAGGTGCGGTGGGATCAGGATTCCAGGCAAGGTGTATTGCGCCTGAAGCTTCTATATTGTCGGTTCTGCCTGCAGCATCTATCAGGGAACCTGTGCAATGGAGGAAACAGTTCTTGCCCATATAGAGCATTGCGTGTGTGCCATATACTGCATAATCACCGGGGCGGAAATATTTATCGCAATCTTCAACATAAGGCTTAATATAATCTGCTCTTACCTGTGATGGCGTTAAAGCATTTCCGTCTTTATCGTAATAGCCGTAGTGGCTTTCGCCGTCAGGAGCATCATTTTTATAGACAAGGCCCGGGAATGCTTCAGTGAAGCTATCCGATTCCAGTGTGTTTGCAACATAGAGTGAATCGCGCTTTGTGGTGTCGTATCTGTCATAGTCAAGCCATCTTACAAGCGCGGCGTCAACATCCTCTTCGGTAAGGGGAGAATTTAAAGTTTCCTCGCCGTTGCGCGTGTTTTGCTGATTGTCCGCCGTTCGGAAGATATGGTTTGTGTAGATGCCGTAGGGAGATGTAACATCGCCGTGAGCATAAATATTGATAGCCTCCAGATATGCCTGGAAAGTAAAGTCGGTGCATACCGAATAGAATGTAAAGTCTTCTGTCGCAAATTCAGGTGCATGGCGCGCAGTGTGGCGGCTGATACCGCCAAAGGGGGCTATAAGCTTTGAAAAATGAGTTTCGTCATACTGAAGCTTTGCACCCTTCGAGTAATATGCCCATGCAAGGCTTAAAACTGCTTCTTCAAGACCTGCACGAGTTACCACCTCTGTGCCTTTTTTAATCTTTTCTGTCTTTTCGTTTAAGCATGCAGTGCAGGTGTAAACGGCTTTACCGTTTGTTTTCTCCGTGACTTTACGGATTAGCTCCCCGTCGTTATATGTATGTGCCCCACGCTCAACGTGGCTTGCATCCTTTTTGCACACGCGTGTATGTGTGCCGTCGCCGTTGTCAGTATATTCACCCCAAACATGGTAGTGCTTTGAAAGAAGTCTTGCCAGAATGGCAGCAGCCTCGCCCCTGGTTACTTCTGTTGCAGTCGAGAGCGCGTTGCCTTTAACCTCGAAAGCGCCGCTTCCGATAGCCCATGCATAGGAAGTTCTTGCATAAAGTGCAACCGTTTCACCATCGGTGTATTCCGAAAGGTAACAGCTGTCTGTCATATTGCCGTTGCCCGTTACACTTGCCCACTTATAGAGGTAGTAGGATGCCAGGTTTCGGTCAAAAGTCATACCAACACCAAACCTGCCGTCCCCTGCGCCGTTTGTGATGCCATTCTCATAGCTCCAGGAAACAGCGTTTGCATAATAAGCGCCCTCCGAAACATCCGAGAACGCGTTGGTTACTTTCACTTCCGGCTCTCCTGCCGCACGGTAGAGAAATGTTAAAAACTCTTCTCTTGTGCAGAGTTTTGAGGGAGCGAAGAGGTCACTGCTATATCCCCTTGCGATTCCTTTTTCCGCCAGACTGTCCACATAGACATCGCTTACATCTGTGAATGCCGCAGCAACCGATGTCACCGACACTACTATGCAGAACACAAGAACAAGAGCCAAGGTCTTTTTGAAATTCTTCATGTTTCCAATCCTCCCTGTTTTCATTTTCTTTTCCTACAAAAAAATAAAATAAAACCTATCTAAGTGCAGTATATATCAAACGACGCCTTTTGTCGAGAGGATAAACAAACTTTGCCTTTTTAGATAAAAATCCCTCGTCGATTTGATGAACTGCACCGGTTTGTGCAGTTCAATTGGCATTACCTGATGCCAAGGGGCTTTAAATTTGTTGTTATTTCAAGGTTTAGGAATATCTCTTCAAAAGTCCTTCCAAGCCTCTGCCGTGTAAATATAAACTCTTTCTCCCAAAACATATACTGACATTGTGATGTTATAATATATTCAAGGATGGTGATACAAGGAACCAATGAGCTTGCAAAAACACAAGGCGAAACACTTTTAATGCTGGCAAAAGCATTGAATTGTACCGTGGAGGATTTACTTAAATAGCCTACCGATTCCCAAAAACAAATTTTGCATTAAGCAAAAATCGGGTTCTTCGACAATCTGAAAGGCACTCCGTTTGGAGTGCCTTTAATAGTTTTTTATTACTTTCTGTTGATGAAATCATAAACGGGTCCAAATGACTTTTTAACTACGATCTCAACATTCTTTCCGCGAACACCTACGATAATATCGTCTGCAAGCTTTGCAACGATGGAGCGCTCAAGCTCTGCATATTCGTCTTCTTTTTCCTCAACTGCAGATTTGTAGTTATAGAGAGACCAGGAATATGCATATCCCGTTTCGAGTGCAAGCGTCGGGTCGATATAGCCGAGACCCATATTATAGCTGTTGTAATCATAGAACTCGCCTGCCGGAACGGCAAGAGTCGGATCGAAAGCAGCAAGGAGCATCGTTTCCGCAACCGCTCTGATTTTTCCCATGATTCCTTTCGCCGCCGCATTCGTGCCGGACTTTGAAACGGAAATGAGCTCGTCTCTCAGCTCGATGCTCATATCATCTGCCTTGAGCTCAACATGAAGCTCATAGCTATTGCCCTCGCTCTCTGCCCAGAACTCACCGCTGAAATTCTCGACGAGGCCGGGAAGCATTCCGCAAAGCTCTTCTGCCGAAAGACGAAGCCTTAATGCTTTTTTATCTTCAAGAGCGTTGTATGTAGTTACTTTTTCTACCTCGGCAAGAACTGCTTCGAGGCAGGTCAAATCTTCATTCAACATGCAAATATTTGATTTCAATTGAATTCCCTCCTAATTAAGCGAAATGACAAGTGTGAGTTTGTTTTTGCCATCCGCATATTCATATTCCATGCTCTCGGTCATTTTTTTGACCATAAATATTCCAAGCCCTCCGATTTCTCTTTCTTCGGCAGAAAGAGTTATATCAGGCTCAGCCGCCTCGAGAGGATTATACGGAATACCGTTATCGGTAAACGAAAGGCGAAGCTTTCCGCCCTCGATACTGTAGGTAACGGTTGCAAGAGTTGACTTGCTATAGTTTACGATGTTTGCATAAACTTCATCAAACACTATGCTGATTTTTTTCGCAATTTTCGGAACGATCTCAAGCTTTGCCGAAAGCGAATCCGCAAATGCACCGATTGCATCGCGCGAGTCTGTACCCGGCACTACCGAAATGCTTTCATCACCGAGTATTGCATCGAAATTCATTGCAAGCATCGTTATATCATCAAACTGCGGAGCAGTTCCGACGAACTTGTCAACGTCTTCCTTTATGAGATTGCAAAGGCTCTCCGGTTCTATCTTATCAAGCGAATTGACAAAATCAAGAAGCCGCTGATCTCCATAGAGTTCCGTGTTGTTGTCCGTCGCTTCCGTAACTCCGTCTGTATACAGATATATCTTATCTCCCGGAATTAGCTGCAGCTCGTTTTTGCGATATTTAATCCCTTCCATACCGGCAAGAAGCATTCCGCTTCGTGCTTTCATATACTCGAACTTTTCCTCGCCTCTTTTGAAAAGCGGCGGGTTATGCCCTGCGTTTGCGAATTTCATAAGACCCGTCTTCGTGTCCAGAATGCCGAGCCACGCCGTCACGAACATTCCCGCATCGTTGTTTTCGCAAAGCTTATCGTTTGCGATGGTGAATATTTCGTCAGGCTCAAGCCCGCGCTCTGCCAAATCCCTGATGACCGTTTTTGCTCTCATCATAAACATTGCCGCAGGAATCCCCTTACCTGAGACGTCCGCGACGAGAAACGCGATGGTCGAATCATTCAGCATATAGAAATCATAGAAATCTCCGCCGACTTCCTTTGCGGTTATCATTTTCGCATAAAGTCTGAATGAATTGCTTTTCGGAAAAGCCGTCGGAAGCGAGGAATATTGAATCTGCTTTGCAAATTCAAGCTCCTTATCTATCCTTGCCGCCGCTTCCTTGATATATCTTTTAAGTGTTCCTACCGTCTGGTTGATATCATCGGAAAGAGATGCAAACTCTTCGTTTGAGCGAACATCGACCGTCACGTTCAGGTTTCCGTTCGTTATCTGCGAAAGACCTTGGTTTATTTTCCTTAAGTTGTCAATGATAATCTTCTTTATCAGGAAATAAATAAGAACAAACAAAGCAGCAAATATGAGGATTTCCATGAATGTATTTACATACACCGAAACCTCTTTCATAAACATTGCTTCTGTTTTCGGCATCGCACCGACGATATAGTAACCTTCGACGAAACGGTATGAGCAAAGATATTCCTCACCATAGACCGTTGATTCGAAAATTTCGCCTTCCGCAATTTCTTCGCGGTCAAACGTTATTCCGATTTTCTGAAGCTCCGCACCCTCGAAATCGCGTCGGTCTGTCACAAGGTTGAAATCCTCATCACAGATCGCAACAAAACCTGAGCTTCCGACGTGGCGGTTCTTGGATGCCGTTTTTACATACTTGTCAACGTTTGCACGGAACTGGGAGCTGTCATATCCAACCTGAATAAAGCTGCCGTCACCGAGGGTAACTGCTCCGTATTTTCTGAGAGTTACATCATCATATGCGGTAGGTCTGTAGTCCTGAATGAACTGCGTTTTACCGTTTTTCAAAAGCTCGGTAACGAATTCATTCGACTGCTCTCCGCTTGTCATATCATAGCCGAGATATTCTTCCACGTTTGAAGCAACGATAAATCCCGTTTTATCAATGATATTGACTTCTATGACGTCATATTTTTCGGCAAGTACCGAAAGACTTACGCCACTTTGATATTCCGCATTTATGCTTTTAATCTTTTGAAGCAGATTTTCGTTTGACTTCTCCAGAACATCCAGATAAACGTCCGAAAGGCTAAGCTCTATGGTCTTGTTCGTCTGCACTTCGCTCATTCCCGTCTGCAAGATGGATGCAAACGAGCTTGTGGCAACGAAAGCAATCACGATACATATAAGAAGCCAGCTCTGGAACGTCTGCGAAATCTGCTTGCGCTCTTTCTTGAAGCCAAACTTTTCCTTGCTGATTACGGATACTATAAAGACCGCAATGCCGACAGCCAATCCGTTGCCTATTACCATCGGCACCGTGCATATCTTTACGAACTCAAATGCATTTACCGCGTCATTCATGTTGGTGAAGAATATCATCAGCATATGAAGAACTTCCGTCACCATACCGATACCCAAGCCGTAAAGCCAGGTCGGTTTCTTATCATCGAACATGAACTTACGAAGTATTGCCGCGATAAATCCGGCAAGAACCGTCGATACGGAACAAGCAATCTGAGTATATGTCCCCGCGGCGTTGAAATAGACTGCGACGAAACGATAAACGCCGCCTATGATACCTGCAATGATTCCTGCAGGTGCGCCGAAGATGAGCCCCGCACAAATCGGCGCGGCATCTCTGACGTTCATTATGGTTCCGTCGCCGATATCAAATCCGCCGAGGTTGGTCGTCGCGAAAATCGCCATAAGACCGAAAAGCACACCTATAATAACTTGCTTGGCTTTATGCGGTATTTTTGAAAACACCGTTTTTTTGTCAAGTATGTAGAGAAACATGGCAAGAAGTGCATTGTAAGATGCAGACATTATTAAATGTAGTGCCATATTTTCATCTCCTTATAAGTTAGTCCTCAATCTTATTCGATTGTAAGAATATCGAGAAATCCCGTGATATCAAATACTTCCATGATGCTGTCGTTGACGCCTGTGAGCTTCATGGAGCCCTGTGCGTTCATTGCTTTCTGAGCTTTTAAAATTACACGAAGTCCTGCAGATGAAACATACTCAAGATTTGCAAAATCAAAGGTGAGTTCTTTGAGACCGCTAAGTGCGCTGTCAAGTTCGTTTTCAAGCTCCGGCGCCGTCTGTGTGTCAAGTCTTCCCGATACGACGAGTGTTACAGCCGCGCCGTTGATTTTCTTTTCGATAGTCATCGTTATAATCTCCATTTTTATTTTTTTGATTACTGTTTCCACGTTTCTATTGGCTCATAGAGGAATGATAATTCCGCCATCGGAGTTTCAAGGCTCTCCGCCAACCTTTTCACGGCCATTCGGATATCAGACGAAAAATCCATATACCAGTCTACGGTTTCAAGGATATATTTTCGTTTGAATTCCTCATCCGCGACGATTGCACACTGCAAGTTATGCAACCTGTCTGCCGCTTTTACAGCAAAAGCGATCGGATTCTGCTTGATGGCACCGATATATTCTGCCATATCGCAGCCCTTTTGCTTCGTCAGCAATTTCACCGCCTCATGGATTTCGCAACTTCCGTATTTGAGAATCTCTTCTTCCGTTGCATCGGTATCCTCGAGCAAGTCGTGAAAAAGCGCCGTTATCCGATAGCTTTCACCATACCCCTGATTTTTCACAATTTCGCTGACCGCTATCGGATGGGTTATATAATCGTCTCCTCCGATGCGCTTCTGACCTTTGTGCTTTTCTTTCGCAAATTCAAGGGCAAGCTGCAAGCTTTCGCTATCATCCATCAGCATTCCTCCTTTTGTCGAAGTAAGTGTTTCGCTTGTCTTTCTGCTTTTTCCTTTGTTCCCAAAGAGATTTTAAGGAACTCTACGATTTTATCAAAATCATAGTTTTTATTCAGAAGCTCTGCACGACACAAAA
>JAFYPW010000052.1 GCA_017559985.1 Oscillospiraceae bacterium
AGAAGAAGAGCTTTTGATATATGCAATAATTCTCCCGTAAAAAAGAAGCAAAACGACCACCGTACAATGTACGGTGGTCGTCCTGTTTTGTGTCAGTTGAATATTCCGAGAGCGAAGAAAGAATCTATCTGTCCGAGAAGAACGAGAATCATTATAACCGGAACGATGACTCGGATACATATCGTATAGAAAACCGAGAAGAAAGATTTCTTTCCGTCGGGGGAGATTTCTTCGAGAATGGTTTTCGGCTTGATAATCCACGCGATTAAGAGGCTCATTATTATAGCACCTAGCGGCATAAGGAAGCCCTCTGCGAACGTGTCTATAAAGTCGAGCCAACAGTCATTAAACGAGCCGATGGTGCCGAAGGTCTTCTGGAACGGAACCCAGAGACCGTTTGAGCCAAGACCGTCTATTGCGACAACAGCTGCCTCTGCGGCAACAGCGACGCAAACCCAGGAGATTACTTTTGTGCGCTTCGGGTCGCGGCCACGTTCAATTCTGCTGTCGATAAAGTATGCCGAAACAACCTCTAAAAGTGAGATGGTGGATGTAATGGCAGCTATAACCACGAGCAGATAGAAAATTGCACCGAAAATCGGTCCGATAACACCCATGGAGTTGAAAACGTCCTGAAGTGTTATGTAGAGAAGCTTCGGTCCGCCAAGCTGAATTTCGCTTGGTGCAACGCCCTGAGAAAGACCTGTTGCAATGGCAGCGGGGAGAACTGCAAGACCTGCGAGAAGAGCAACGATGGTATCACACACGGAAATAAGGATTGAGTTCTTAACAAGGCTTTCATCTTTTTTGAGGTATGAGCCGTAGGTGATCATAATACCCATAGCAAGGGAAAGCGAGAAGAACACCTGGCCGCCTGCCGTTGCGAGAACTGTTATAAGGTTTGGTGCTTTTTCGACGAAGCCTGCATCTACCGCATACCCCGGGATAAACATATATTTAAGTCCTTCTATGGCGTTGGGAAGGGTAAGAGAACGCGCAACGATGATAAGGAGCATAACGAAAAGCGCCGGCATTCCGATTTTGTTGAACTTTTCAATACCGCCCGAAACTCCGCCGCGGTTGATAATGTAGCAGAAAACTATGAATACAAGCGTATAAATGAGTGACGAAACCGGGCTTATGAGCATCTCGGTAAAGGTTTCCGCACCGGATGCAAGAGCAGCTCCGCCGCTTACGATATGAGAAAGGTTTACAACCATATATTCAAGGCAGTATGCGCCGAGCACGGTGTAGAAGCTGAGAATGAGAAACGGAGCAATAACTGCCATCCAGCCGAGAAAAGAAAACGGCTTGGAGAGTGCTCTGTATGCGCCGATAGGATTTTTTTCTGTCTTTCTTCCTATTGCAAGCTCGGAAACCATCATTACAAGACCGACTGTTGCAGAAATAAGAATGTAGATTAAAAGGAAAGAGAAACCGCCTGATTTTCCCATCTTGTAAGGGAAACCCCAGATGTTACCGAGACCGACGGCAGAACCGACAGCCGACATAATAAAACCGAAATTAGTGGCCCAGGAGCCGCGCTTGTTGTTGTCCAAAATAATATCCCCCTGTTTAAGTATGTATAATAAAATAGAATACTATATTTTGCCGTTTTAGTCAAGAAATATCGTTGGATTGAATAGCGGTTGAAGGGATTTGGAAACGATGATGTTGAAGATGCAGAAGTTTTGTGGTATAATAATATGATAACTTTACCAAGTGAGCCCGGTGAGCTGCTTTGCAAGAGTCAATGGACTGTGATAATGCACACAAGAATCTCGGAGATACTGCACAGTAGGTGTTTGGGTTAATAAAAAAACGCATCTAAATCGGCTATGGACAACAAATAACTTTTTAAAATGCAAATTGGAGAAGGCGTGAAAATATGGTTCCTTATCTGTTGTTTTACAAAATAGCACAGCTTTTTATAATAATGCTGCTCGGCTTTTTGCTTGTCAGGCTTAAAATAATAAACAGCTCTGACAGCCGTGTTCTTTCAAAAATTTCGCTTTATCTTCTTATGCCGGCAGCAATCATAAATGCCTTCAATGTTGAATTGACACAGGATATAAAGAATGGTCTTTTCTGGGCCTTTGCCGCAGCGGTTATCATACATATTCTCTTTCTGATTTTTGACAGACTCTATGCACGTGTGACGAAGGCGTCTGTCACGGAGCGCGCGTCCGTCATTTATTCAAACGCCGCAAATCTTATCATACCGATAGTTTCGTTTGTTCTCGGTGAAGAATGGGTAATATACAGCTGTGCATATATGTCCGTGCAGATCGTGCTTCTGTGGACATATGGAATATCCCTTTTTGACAAAAGCAGAAAGGCGGATATAAGAAAAATAATATTCAATGTAAACATAATAGCCATAATAACAGGCGCGCTGATTATGTTGCTTGGTATAAAACTCCCTTCCATAGTAAAGGATGTTACATCCTCTCTCGGAAGTATGCTCGGAAACGTCGGAATGCTTATTGCAGGTATGCTTATGGCACAGATGAGCTTTAAAAAGCTTTTTTCCGACAAGCTTGTATACCGTGCTGTGTTGATGCGGATGATAGCCTTGCCTGTCGTCGTTCTCGCGTTCTTGAAAGGCTTGAATATGTTGGTTGGAGAGCCATTTGTCAGAAGCGTATTGCTTGTGTCATTTCTTGCGTCCATAACGCCGTCTGCGGCAACTGTGATGCAGTTTGCTCAGCTTCACGGAGGAGATGAGGATGCGGCGGTTTCGATAAACATAATTTCAACCGCCTTTTGCATAATAACAATGCCGATTTTTGTTGCGCTATATTGAGAAAGGAAATGCAGATATGGAACTTTCTGAACTTATCACAAAAATAATAACCGGGGCATCACCGTGTGTTCTCGGACTTGATATGGGCTATTCCGAGCTTCCGGCGGAGTATATGCGCGGTCGCGCGGACAAGGGCGAGGCTGTGCGTGAGTTTAACCGTATGCTTATAAATACGGTATCGGACATTATACCTGCAATTTCCGTCAATGTAGGCGCGCTTATGCCATATGGAATTGAAACGGTTGCAGATGCGGTTTCCTATGCGAAAGAAAAAGGTCTTTTTGCGATAGCGGATGCAAAGTGTGCCGGTGACCCTGTTTCGGCAGAAGGTATGGCGGAGTTTGTGTTCGATACTCTCGGCGCTGATTGTGTTACGGTTTGCCCGTACTACGGCATGGCGGGACTCTCGCCGTTTTTTGAAAAGAGCAAGAAAGAGAAGAAGACTGTTTTTGTGGTTGCACATTCCGATACAGGAACACCGCAGGACGTGCAGGAGCTTGTGGCGGGCGTGCGTGCGGTATATCGTGCTGTTTGCGAAAAGGCAAGCCGCTGTGGCGAAAAGAGAGTAAACTCTATGGGATATTCCGATATAGGTATAATGGTTGGCGGAGTGCCAAATGGCGTTCTTTCCGATATCCGCCGCGCACATAAAAAGACAATGATGATGATAACCGGGTATGACGGTGTGAGAACGCGTGCACACGATATAAACGGAGCATTTGATATGCGCGGTCTTGGAGGGCTTGTATATGTATCCCGGGCGATAAGTGAGCCCGACGGACGTGGTGCATATTCCGAGCGGGTCCGCAAGGCGGCAGAAGAAACCGTGCACGACTTGAAAGTCTGTTTTTAAGGGGTTTTTGAAAAAATGACACAGATATATTTTGTCCGTCATGCAGAATCGTTCGGAAATCTCGCAAGGCGCGTGTATGGCTGGTTTGATGGGCGTGTAACGCCGAGGGGCTTTACACAGATAAGCGCGCTCTCAAAGCGGTTTGAAGACATAAAAATAGACGCTGTTTATTCAAGTGACCTCATAAGGGCCTGCGAAACTGCCCGCGCGATATATGCGCCGAAGGGATTGCCGCTTCACCGCGAGCCTGCATTCCGTGAAATCGGCTTCGGTGTGTGGGAGGATTGTTGTTGGGGTGAGCTTGTTGACACTCATGCCGCCGAATATTCTGCATGGGTTGAGCGTCCGCTCGATTTCAAGGTGGACGGCAGTGAAACTTATGCAGATGTTTACAGAAGGGCAAAGACTGCACTTTTGAAAGTGATTTCTGAAAATGAAGGGAAGAGCATTGCGATAGTCAGCCACGGTGCAGTTTTGCGTATGCTGATGTACGGAATTGTGAACAGCGACAGCTTAAACGGTGTTGAGGCTGCCGAGTGGGGTGATAACACCTCGGTCAGCTGCTTTAACTTTGACGGCGAAAAGTTTATCGAAGTATTTAAAAACAGCGACGACCATTTAAAAGCGCTTCCCGGATACGACGAGGGTATGTCGTGGGTGCGCGAGGGCGGTGGTCGGAACGTCTTTTTTACGCCCGCTGAATTTGACCGCGACATTGAAAAAATCCATACCTACCACAAACTTGCGTCTAAGGAAATTTTCGGTGATGATATGGCGGATATGCACGAGGTCGACCGCAGAGCGCGTCGGCTTCTTAAAAAGAATCCGCAAAATATAGTTTTTGCTCATCTTCCTGAAAAGGAGATAGGCGCGATAGAGCTTGACCCGTCGGTTCGCCTTTATCCGAAGACGGGGCACGTCTCGTTTTTATATCTTGCGCCGGAATATCGCAGAATGCGATATGGAATTCAGCTTCTCGGACACGCTATGAGTAAGTATAAAAAAGAAGGTAAGGTGCATATAAGCGTGCGCGTTGCCGAAACAAATGCCGCGGCACGAAGCTTTTATGACAAATACGGATTCTATGAAGTGTTCCGCGAAAACGATGGTGGAATCATTCAGAGAGTTATGGTTTTGGATATATAACGAAGAGGGTGAATTGTTTTGTCAAACAAAAAAGAAGTCTCCTTTGTAAAAGGCGCTCTGATATTAGCCGTTGCAAGTGTACTTGTCAAGGTTATAGGCGCGGTTTTCCGCGTGCCGCTTACAAACCTTGTCGGCGAATACACAATGGGTCTTTACAGTATGGCATACAGGTATTATTCCATACTTCTCACAATTGCAACGGCGGGTATCCCCATAGCGATATCGAAGATGATATCGGAAAGCCGTGCACTTTCCCGCGCGCGGGAAACAAAGCGCATCTTTAACACCGCTATAAGCCTGTGTGCGGGTATAGGCATTGTGGGAATGCTTGTGCTCGTTATTTTCGCAAAGCCGCTCGCACTTGCAACGAACGACATAAATGCCGTGCCGAGTATTGTTGCACTTGCTCCGGCTGTCTTGTTTATGGCAGTTACGGCAGGTTTCCGCGGTTACTTCCAGGGACACGAGAATATGGTGCCGACGGCGCTTTCACAGATAATAGAAGCGCTCTCCCGGCTGTTTGTGGGTCTTTATCTTGCGTGGCTTCTGATGTCGCGCGGTTTTGAAGAAAAATACATATCTGCAAGTATCATAATGGGAATAACTCTCGGAACTGTTCTCACCGTTTCGCTTATGCTTTTCTTCAAAGCACGCAAAAACAAAAAAGAGATAAAGCTTCCTAAAAATCCGGATGAGATCATAAGATCGCGTTCGGGCATTCTTTCGGCACTGCTTAAAATAGCGATTCCCGTAACGCTCGGCTCGCTTGTCATGAACATCACAAGCACGATAGATATGTTTCTTATAACAAACCGACTTGCACTGCTTGGGTATAACTCGGAGATGACAACATCGCTTTTCGGAATTTATGAGAACTATGCACTTCCGCTTTTCAACCTTGTTCCGTCAATTATAATTTCGCTCAACGTAAGCGTAACGCCGACAATCTCTGCGGCATATGCAGTGGGGGACCGTGAAAAGCTTCATAAAACACTTCTTTCTGCACTTCGCATAGTAATTATATTTACACTTCCTGCATCTGTGGGAATATCTGTTCTTGCAAAGCCGATACTTTCAATACTGTTCAAATCCGCGGCTGATGTGGCGATAGCAGCACCTGTGCTTTCGATTCTCGGCGTTGCATCGTTCTTTCTTTGTGCATCGTCGCTTACGTCAACTTCAATGCAGGCGCTTGGCCGCGCGACTGTTCCGCTTCTCACTATGCTTTGCGGTGCCGTCGTAAAAATCGTTGCAAACTATATACTTATAGCAATCCCGGGCGTTGAGCTTTCGGGTGCGGCGATAGGAACCGTTTTGTGCTATATCGTCATAACGGTGCTCAATATGTTCTTCCTTGTTCGTACGGTAGGGTTCAAACCGAAATTCATTGAGACATATATCCGCCCGATAATCTGCTGTGCGCTTATGGGCGTTGTCGTTTGGTTCGCATATTCTCTCACACTTCCGTTTGCGGGAAATCTTGTGTCTGTCGCCGTGTCAATTGCGGCAGGTATCGTTGTTTATTTTGCATCAATGATACTTCTTCGGGGGATAACAAGAGACGATATATCGGGTCTTCCCAAGGGCGAGAAAATCGCGGCAAAGCTTTTCCGTGACAAATAACATTGAATAAGAAAACAGGCTGTGCATTTGCACAGCCTGTTTTTTATACGTTATACATATTGTAGAGGTTATAATATAAGCCTTTTTGTTCCATAAGCTCTTTGTGATTTCCGCTCTCGGCAATACCGTCATCTGTGAGGACAAGAATTTTTGTTGCATTGCGGATGGTGGTCAGCCTGTGGGCGATGGTAATGGTCGTGCGCCCTTCGGCAAGCTCGGAAAGCGATTTCTGGACAATAAGCTCGCTTTCATTATCGAGCGCGCTAGTGGCTTCGTCAAGGATGAGTATTGGCGGGTTTTTGAGGAACACGCGGGCTATGCTGATTCTCTGCTTCTGACCGCCTGAGAGCTTCACGCCGCGCTCGCCGACGAATGTGTTGTATCCGTCAGGAAGTTCGAGGATAAATTCGTGCGCACCGGCAAGCTGCGCCGCACGCTCAATCTCCTCATGCGAAGCGCCCGGAAGACCGTATTCTATGTTTTCATAAACCGTCCCCGAGAATAGGTAGACATCCTGCTGCACGATGCCTATGTTGTTGCGCAACGAATGTGTTGTGACGTCGCGTATTTCAATGCCGTCAACCTTTATGCTGCCTTCAGTTACGTCGTAAAAGCGGGGGATAAGGTTACAGAGCGTTGTTTTGCCGGCTCCCGACGGTCCGACAAGGGCTATGTGCTCACCGCGGTTGATATGTAGGTTGATTTTTGAGAGAACTTCATCTGTTGTATCGGAATAGCGGAAGGTTACATTCTCTAAATCAATGTCACCGGAAACGTCGGTCAATTCAATCGCATCTTCTTTATCTGCTATTTCAACCGGTTCGTCGAGGATTTCAACGAAGCGCTCAATTCCCGTCATACCGCGCTGAAACTGTTCTGAAAACTCAACGATTCTGCGGATTGAGGTGAGCAGCGTCGAAACATAGAGAAGATATGCCACAAAGTCAGGAGCGTAAATGCGCCCGCGCATCATAAAGAGCGAGCCGGCCACAACAACGACGATATACATAAGTCCGTCGAAAAAGCGGGTTGAGCTGTGAAAGCCCGCCATATATTTATAAGTGAGCTTTTTTGTGTCGAGAAACTTTAAGTTTCCTTTTTCAAACTTCTGATTTTCTATGTCTTCGTTTGCAAATGACTTTACGACGCGGACACCGAGCAGGGAATCCTCGACCTGCGCGTTAATCTCACCGAGCTGCTCGCGTGAGCGTTTGAATGCGTTGCGCATACTGCGCCTGAATTTTCGGGAACAGACAAACATTACTGGGAGGAGCGCGAAGATGATAAGAGTTAGCCAGACATCCGTTTTACAGAGGATGGCAAAGGAAAGAACTATTTTAATCCCGGCGATAAAAAATTCTTCGGGACAGTGGTGGGCAAACTCTGTTATGTCAAAAAGGTCGCTTGTAATTCGCGACATAAGCTGACCGACCTTGGTGTTGCTGTAATATGAAAACGACAGCTTGTGCAGATGCGAAAACAAATCGCGTCGCATATCGGTCTCTATCCTTGCGCCCATGACATGGCCGACATCCTGCATGAAGTAGTGTGCGAGGACGTCGACGATGCGAAGTCCGAGATACAGCGCACCCACTGACAGAATAAGCCTTACTGTAAGAGCCGACATATCGTTAAGCCCGAGGTCTGTGAGGTGGCGCACGATGAGCGGAAGAATAATGTCGCAGAGTGTTGTGAGCGTTGCGCAGAAAAGGTCGAGCACGAGGATGAATCTGTACTTCTTGAAATAAGGGATAAAGCGGGACAGAAGATATCGCGTGCTTTTTGAAGTTGTTTTTTGTTTCATTCAATTTCCTCGCTTCCGTGGGTTTTTGAAAATTGCACCGAGTGCCATAACAAAAGCAAAAACTATCAGATACCAGACACATTCACTTCCGTGTGCCCGTATGGTTGCATAAATCATAAAGCAGGAAGCAGCAACGGCAAGTGTCGGGATAATGAAGCGCTTTAAGGAATTTTCATCTTTTGCATTCACGATACGGGAGAAAAATATCGGGATGTAGAAAGCATACATCGTGAGGATGGGAAGCTCTGTCGCGTCAAAGATGAATATGCTGTCCCAGGTTTTTGCAAGACTTGAAAAATAGAAATAAACAAAGAGGATAACACACGAAAGGAGCCCGAAAACAGCAGAGTTGACCGCCATATTTGTGTTTCTGTCAATCTCTCCGAAGATTTCGGGGAAAGGCCCTTCCCGGCGCGCCGCGAGAGAATATATCCCGCGGGAGCAACCGAGCATCAGTCCGTTGAGTGTGCCAAGACACGAAACGGCAACAAAGAGGTTGAGCACATTGCCGAAGATGTTACCGAAAAGATTCCGGAACGCTATCGTGGCGCCGTGGTCTATAAGCTCCTGGTTTGTTGCGCCTCCGGCAACGCCGATAAAATAAAGCACATATGCCGCGATGATTATAAGACAACCTGAAATAAGCGCGATCGGGAGATTGCGTTTTGCGTTTTTGAGTTCTGAGTTTATAGATGTTGCAATTATCCAGCCTTCATAAGCAAATGCTGTTGAACAGACAGAGGCAAGAAGTGGGTTTTCCGAGATGCCGTGGACGGTTGCGGGATTTGCAAAATTGTTTGCAAGGCCACCCGTTGCTATGCCGTAGATAATTCCCACGACAGCCATAAGGCAAATTGGAATAAGCTTTATCACGGTCGTTCCAACCTGAAGTTTTCCTGCAAGCCTGGGAGAAAGCGCATTTATCGCAAAGGAAAAAACGAAATATAAAAGTGTCAGCACCATACACTCCGGACCTGTTGAAGTGCCTCCCTCCGCAATCGGTATAACGAGCGGGAAGGCAGGGTTTACGGATGTTATAAAAACAAGTGTGTATTTTGCGGAAAGCCATGCAAGAGCCATTGTGAGAGCGGGATAGTATAGTGTTGTCATAAACCAGCCGGTATAGTATGCGTAGGTTTTTCCGATTGTTGCTTCGGCATAGTCAACCACACCGTTGACCTTTTCATATTTCTGTGCCATAGAAGCAAATGCGAGCACGCAGACCAGCATAACAAGTCCGCCGATTATCCAGGAGAGGATGCCTGTGGGCATGTCTCCACCCGTCTTCTCTAAAATTTCCTGGGCTTTGAAGAAAACACCGCTGCCTATAACGATTCCAACGACCAAACAGATCGCTGTAAAAAGCCCGTATTTTTTCTCAAATTTGTTTTCCAAAACATCCGCTCCTTTCTGATGTATTATGTCCCGATTCAGGCAAAAAAGCACTTGGGAGAGTAATAAAGATATTATAACACAAGAACATTCTTCAATCAACTTTTGTAAGGCTAGGGAGAATCTTCGCTCTCCGATCCGTGGCATACATCAATTTTTGTCTATGATTCCACTGCTTTTTTCTTGAATTGTCGGTTTGGCAAAAGTTATAATACAAGTGAAATTATACTCGGGAGGTAAAACTATGGCTTTATATTTATGGGAAGATCTCAC
>JAFYPW010000053.1 GCA_017559985.1 Oscillospiraceae bacterium
AAAGACATGCAACAAGAGCAAAAACCAGAAATACGCACAAAAGCTTTAAAAAAACGGTTTTATTACCCCGAAACAAGCCTTACACCTCACAATTCTCCAAATTTTCAGATTTGATACAAAAATATATTTTATATTATACATCACAAAAATAAAAAAAGCAAAGACTTTTTAATCTTTGCTTTCAGGAAAATTTTTGATTATTCAGATTATCAAATCTTTAACTTTTTTCATCGTTGTCCTTTTTCTCGTTTTCGTGTTTGGAAATTGATAAATATATTCTTAACGCAATAATTGCAGCAAGAATCACCGCCACAACAAATAACAACGCCCTGACTGCACCACTCGAAGTAAGCAGTACCGCCGCGACACCGAAAATTCCGCTTACCAGATAAAGGATGAGAACTGTCTGTTTCTGGCTGAATCCCATATCAATCAGTCTGTGATGAACATGGCCTCTGTCTGCGTGCATCGGGCTCTGCCCGTTCAAGAGACGTCTGCAAATCGCAAAAGCCGTGTCGAATATCGGAAGCCCGAGAATGAGAAACGGAACCGCAAACGAAAGAATCGCATAAGTTTTAAACATTCCCTGAATCGACATTGTTGCAAGAATAAACCCAAGGAACGTTGCGCCCGTGTCACCCACAAACATCTTTGCGGGATTCATATTGTAAGGCAAGAAGCCGATGCAAGCGCCCGCAAGCGCCGCCATTATTACAGCAACATTGAATTCAGACACAATCGCAGCAATCAAAAGCAAAGAAACCGAAGCAATGGTGCAAACGCCAACTGACAGCCCATCGAGTCCGTCAATAAGATTTACCGCGTTTGTGATCGCCACAATCCAGACGACCGTAACCGGTATCCCCCATCCCCCAAGACTGAGATATGCCTGTTCGCTGAAAACATTTACATTTGACAAGACATCTATTTCAGTTCCGTGCAGAACAACAACAAGCGCCGCAACTATCTGCACAAGAAATTTCACCATCGCCGGCAAAGAGATGGAGTCATCAATAACACCCAGAATGACAATTATAACAGAACCCAAAAGAATGCCCTGAAGTTCCTTCTCCATCGGAACAAGCAAAACAACAGACACGAGAAACGCAAAAAAAACTGCAAGACCGCCAAGACGCGGTATAGGTTTCTTGTGCATTCTTCTGTCATCCTTCGGTACATCTATTGCACCGATTTTATAAGCTATTCTCTTTGCAAGAGGCGTTAATATAAACGCAAGAATCCCCGACACAACAAATGCCGCCAAAATCCTTAAAACAGTGCCTAATGACATTTTAGTTCCCTCTTTTGTTACTTATCAAAAATATTGCGCGGTTTCGGAATGAAACCGACCTTTTTGCGTATCTTTGTAAGATTTCTTTCCGCAAGAGCTGCCGCTCTGCAAGCATTCTTTGAATATATTTCTTCAAGATAGTCTTTGTTTTTCAGAAGGTCTTCCGTTTTTTCGCGGATGGGCCTGAGCATTTCAACAACCGCCTCACCGACAGCAGTCTTGAAATCACCGTAGCCCTTGCCATCAAACTCTTTTTCTATTTCCGGAACACTCTTTCCGGTAGCAACGGAATAAATCGTCATAAGATTGTTGACGCCGGACTTGCCTTCACGATACTCAACCTTTGCCTCACTGTCAGTAACAGCCCGCTTGAATTTCCGCATTATATCATCCGGTTTATCAAGCAGAAGAATATACGCATTTGCATTTGTATCGGATTTTGACATTTTCTTCTCAGGCTCTGCAAGGCTCATAATCCTTCCGCCGACCTTGGGAATATAAGGCTCAGGCACCTTGAAAACATCGCCATGAATGTTGTTAAAGCGCTGTGCAATATTTCTCGCAAGTTCGAGATGCTGCTTCTGATCCTCACCAATCGGAACATAATCCGCATTATATAAAAGTATGTCTGCCGCCATAAGCACAGGATAGTCAAAAAGACCCGCATTTATATTGTCTGCATGTTTTGCGGATTTGTCTTTGAACTGAGTCATTCGCGAAAGCTCACCATACATTGTATAGCAGTTGAGAATCCACGAAAGCTCTGCATGCTGGCCCACATGGCTCTGTATGTACATAATATTTTTTTCAGGATCAAGACCACAGCCTATGAGGAGCGCAAGAAGAGAAAGTGACTGCTCACGAAGCTTCTGCGGATCCTGACGAACGGTGATCGCGTGCATATCGACAACACAGAAAAGGCAATCATAAATATCCTGCATATTCACCCAGTTTGTTATAGCGCCCATATAATTGCCCATAGTTATATTTCCGGACGGCTGTATTCCGGAAAAAACACGCTGTCTTTTTTCGGTTGTTTCCATAACTCATTCTCCTCTATCCCACGTATTCATTGAGGACCTTTGCAAGACGTCCGATACCTTTTTCAATCTCTTCAAGCGACGGAAGTGAAAAGTTAAGGCGGAATGTCGGACACACCTTACTCTCATCTGCCGAAAATGCACATCCCGGAACAATAGTTACTTTATGTTCCTTTGCACGGGAAGCAAGAACAGCTCCGTCAAATCCTTCTGGCATTGTGCAGGAGATGAAGAGGCCACCCTCAGGTCTTGTAAATCTGACCTTTGGTGAAAACTCACGTTCCATACACTCTATCATTTTATCGGCCTTTGTCCGATACATATCGCAGACTTTTTTTATGTGTGCATCAACATCAAATTTATCAAGATATTCTGTCGTAAGCATCTGGAAGAACAGATTTGTGTGTACATCCGAAACCTGCTTTGCAACCGTAAGCTTATTGATTATGTTCTTATCTGCGCACGCAAAGCCAACTCGGATACCCGGCGCAAGAATTTTTGAATATGAACCGGAGAAAACAACCCTGCCGTTTGTATCCATACTTTTAATCGTAGGAACATCTTCTCCCCTGAACCGAAGTTCAAAATACGGGCTGTCTTCAAGAATAATCACATCGTGTTCTTCCGCAAGTTCAAGAATACGCTTTCTGCGTTCCAAACTCATAGTTGTTCCCGTGGGGTTCTGGAATGTAGGAATCGTGTATATAATCTTTACATTCTTTTCTGTTTTAAGTTTTTGGGAGAGCACTTCAACATCCATTCCCTCATCATCCATCGGTATGCCGACAAGGTTTGCGCCGTAGGATCGGAAAGCATTCAGCGCGCCGACAAAGCTCGGATCTTCGCACAACACTGTATCCCCCTCATTAAGGAAGATTTTTGCCGTCATTTCGATCGCCTGCTGACCACCACTTGTAATGATAAGGTCATCATTCTCACCGAGAATGTTATATTTTTCGCTCATGCGTTTTTTTGTAATATCCCGAAGCGGCGTATAGCCCTCGCTTACACCGTACTGCAACGCACTTGCCGCGCGTGATTCAAATATAGTTGCAGCAATTCTTCCCATAGCAGAAACAGGAAAACTGTCCGGTGCGGGATTTCCAGCCGCAAAAGAAATCAGATCCGGGTCATTCGGCATCTTCAAAATCTCACGGATTGCAGAAGGTTTGAGTGAAGATATTCTCTGTGAAAATTCCATTATTCAATACGCCTCCAAAAGCACTGTTTTACTAACTGTATATTTTATCACACGGGATTAAAAATATCAACTGTATATTCGCTTGACAAGAAAAAAACGTCGATATATAATTTACATATACTATAACAATTGTCAGGAGATTTGAAAATGATAAAACCGGGACTTTGTTCAGTTTCTTTCCGCTCAAAAACCCCCGCAGAGATTATATCTCTCGCCTCACAAGCCGGCCTCACCTCAATTGAATGGGCAAGTGATTCCCATGTAAGAGAAGGCGATGTCACAACAGCAAAAGAAGTTCGCAAAATGACAGAAGATGCAGGGCTTGAAGTTTCTTCATACGGCTCATATTTTCGCATAGGATTAGGGACAGACATCGTTCCTTATCTCGAAAGTGCAAAAGCACTTGGAGCAAAGGAAATCCGCATTTGGGGCGGTCCGCATCCTTCAAAATATATGTTCTTCTATCAGCGTCAGTCTCTCGTCCGTGAGGCCCGCGAAATAAGTGATATTGCCGCAGATTACGGCATCACCCTTTCCACCGAGTGTCATTCAGCAACCATCACAGACACTCCCGAAAGCCTCCTTTTCTTTATGTTTGAAGTAAACAAGGAGAATTTCCGTACATACTGGCAGCCACTTCTCCACATTCCGGAAGAAGAACAGATGAACGCCCTCAAAGCCGTTTATGCAAGCGGAAAGCTCACCAACCTCCACACCTACCAGATAAAACTGAACTGCAACACATCCAGCTCACATCTCATTTCCGAAGGATATGACGAATGGCTCGAACGATTTTCAATTTTTAAGGACGATAAAACAGTTCGCCACGCACTCATTGAGTTTGTCAAAAACAGTTCTGACGAAAGCTTCTTCTCGGATGCAAAAACACTCATTGAGCTCTGTAACAAAGTAAATAATTGACACACATTATACAGAGAGAAACGAAAGCTTCTCTCTGTATAAATATATCCGAAAAAAGCTGCATATATATTTCTGTATAGGAGGAGATTATATGCAACTTTTTGAATTTCTGCCCGAAGGCACTCTGATAAACACAACAAAAAACGCCGAAAGGCTCAATTCAACTGACGCCATTTTACATACCATTGAAAACGAACTGATAGTTGAAGGTGAAGCCATTCTTTGCGACTCGGACCATAATCTTGTAGTCGATTTCGGAAATTTCCGGGGCATTATTCCGCACCGCGACACTGCCATCGGAATCGACAGCGGCCGGACGCGCGAGATAGCTGTTATTTCCAGAGTCGGAAAACCGGTTTCGTGCATAATCAACGGTATTGATACATCCGGCACTGAAAACATTCTGAAACTTTCGCGGGTGGAAGCACAGAAAAAGGCTCTGGCACATTTTTTCAACAATGTTTCACCGGGAGACATCCTCCCCGCAAGAATAACTCATCTTGAACAGTTCGGTGCCTTTGCAGATATCGGTTGCGGAAACATCTCACTTCTCGGAATAGAAGCACTTTCCGTTTCACGCATATCTCACCCGGGCGACAGATTCAACATAGGCGATGACATTTCCGTGGTGGTTTCTGCACTTGATTCCGACCAGTTTCGTGTTTCGCTGTCTCACCGTGAACTGCTTGGAACATGGGAAGAAAACGCTTCAAACTTCAAACCCGGCCAGACTGTCAGAGGAATTGTGCGCGGTGTCGAAAATTACGGTATTTTCGTTGAACTCACACCAAACCTCTCCGGTCTTGCAGAATTCAATCAGAACGTCAATATCGGTGACTGCGTTTCCGTCTTCATAAAAAGCATCATTCCGGAAAAAATGAAAATCAAGCTTATTATCATTGATATTCTTCCAGAAAAAACGCGCCGTCTGATTAAAAGCTCAGATTATTATATTAAAAGCGGGCACATTGACGAATGGCACTATTCTCCTCATTTTTGTCTTAAAAAAGAAATCTCTACAATATTCAAAAATAATGATCCCCCCGTGTAACGGGGGGTATTTCATTTTCGGGCATAGCCCTAACTGTTACTGGCGACGCACAAGTGCGTTTTAGGTTGGCCTGCCAGCCACGCAACTGTTATTTATTACCCATAAATGGGTCCCGCGGGTCGTACAAACTTATTTGATCACTTTCCTTGTCGTGTTTTAATTGATTTGAGATATATTCCTTTATTGCTTTTGTGTTTTTACCCGCGGTATCAACATAATATCCCTTACACCAAAACTCGCGGTTTCGGTACGCAAACTTCATATTCCCCCATTTCTGAAAGATTAACAGAGAACTCTTTCCTTTCAGATATCCCATAAATCCCGAAACGCTCATTTTGGGTGGGATACTTACCAACATATGTATGTGGTCTGGACACACCTCTCCTTCTATTATATCTACTCCTTTCCATTGGCATAGATTTCGCAAAATTTCGCGTATTTCTCCTCTCTTTTCTTCAAAAAATACTTTGCGCCTGTATTTCGGAGCAAACACTATATGGTATTTGCAATTCCATTTTGTATGTGCTAAACTATTTGTGTCTATGACTTGTTTTTTCATAGATAAATCCTCCATTGTGTTTTTAATTTGACTGGCAGGTCATTTTTATTCTAACACAATGGAGGATTTTTTGTTCATCGGCAATAGCCTCTTTTGAACCACGCGACTATCGCGTGGTTTTCATTATACAAAAAACACCGCAGCCCCTATATCGGGACTGCGGTGTGTTCGCTTAAAATTTATTTGCCTCGGCTTCGATTTCTTTCATCTTCTCCGAGATAATCTTCTTTACCTCACAAACAAGAGCCGAATAGTCACCGTCTGTGTAGG
>JAFYPW010000054.1 GCA_017559985.1 Oscillospiraceae bacterium
ATTTTGTACGCAACGGCGGCAAGTATTATAAGTAAAACTATCGTTACAACAAATGTAAAAATATTTGCGCCGTTTTTGGAATAAAGGTTTTGCGCTCTGAACGAGTCCGCGGGAAGGATGTAGTATCTGCGCTTTTCGGGCTCGGATACTGCCGTGTCCTCGGTGCGGACGATTTTGGTGAAAACGCCCTTTGATTTGAGAGCGTTTCGGATAAAGATGTTGAACTTCACCTTGCCCTCGGGAGAAAGTGCGGTTTCGGGGGACTCCGCCTTCCCTTTTATAAGGAAGTTTACCAGACGTCCTATAAAAATTTTGTTGAAAAGTGACACCACAGCGCATATTGCAAAGCTGATGATGATTGCCCAGACTATAAACTGCCCGGGGACAAGTGTTGTGCCGAAGTTGAGAGATTTACTGAAATACGTCAGGGTGTCCAGCCATACGGCATAGAAAAAATCGGTTATTACGGACATATAAATCTCCTGTTTGTGCTTACTTGATTACGTCAACACCCATATACTTGCGGAGCGCTTCGGGTACTGTTACCGAACCGTCTGCGTTCTGGTAGTTTTCGATGATAGCGGCAACGGTTCTGCCTACTGCAACGCCCGAGCCGTTAAGTGTGTGGACAAACTTAGCCTTGTCCTTGGGGTCTGCCTTGTACTTGATGTTTGCTCTGCGTGCCTGATAGTCAACAAAGTTCGAGCAGGAGCTGATCTCAACGTATCTGTTGTACGAGGGCATATAAACCTCGATATCGTATGTCTTTGCGGACGAGAAGCCCATATCTCCTGTCGAGAGAGCTACTACACGGTGAGGAAGTCCGAGACCCTTGAGGACATTCTGAGCGTCAAGAGTAAGGCTTTCAAGCTCGTCCCACGATGTTTCGGGAGTTGTGAATTTAACAAGCTCAACCTTGTTGAACTGATGCTGACGGATAAGTCCTCTTGTGTCGCGTCCCGCACTTCCCGCCTCTGCTCTGAAGCAAGCGGAGTAAGCGCAGTACTTGATAGGAAGCTGTGCCGCGGAGAGAATTTCATCGCGGTGCATATTTGTTACGGGAACTTCGGCGGTCGGAATGAGGAAGCAGTCGTTGTTTGCAACTCTGAATGCGTCTTCTTCGAACTTGGGAAGCTGACCTGTTCCGCGCATAGATGCACGATTTACCATAAAGGGCGGGAAAACTTCGGTGTAGCCGACTTCTGTGTGAGTGTCGAGGAAGTAGCTGATGATAGCGCGCTCAAGCTTAGCACCGAGACCCTTGTAGAAGTGGAAACGTGTGCCTGTTACCTTTGCGGCAGTTTCGGGGTCGAGAATACCGAGGTCGGCACCGATGTCCCAGTGAGCCTTGGGCTCGAAATCAAATGTAGGAATTTCACCCCATCTGCGGATTTCAACGTTTTCGGAATCGTCAACACCCTTGGGAACGGATACGTCGGGGAGGTTCGGAATGCAGAGGATGGTGTTTTCGATCTCTGTATCTATTGCAGAAATCTTACTGTCGTTCTCCTTGATCTTGTCGGAGAGCTCCTTCATCTCAGCGAAAATTGCAGATGTGTCCTTGCCTTCCTTCTTGAGAAGCGGAATCTGCTTGGAAACCGCATTCTGACGGGCTTTTTCAGACTCTGTGTCTGCGATGAGAGCGCGTCTTTCTTCGTCAAGAGACATAAGCTTTTCTATTTCTTCGCTGTAATCCTTGCCTCTCGAAAGAAGACGTTCTTTTACAAATTCTTTGTTTTCCTTAATAAATTTAATGTCTAACATAATTACATCTCCATTATGCCGCTGTTGCGGTGTAAAATTATTTTGATATGTGGCAAAGCCACGTTTGTTCAGTCAATCTCTCTGAAAATATCTGCACCGCAGAGTCTCTTCAGAATGTCTTCAAGCTCATCGTGATTTTCATAGTCAATAACGATTTGCTTGTTCTTTGTGTTTCTCTTTATTTTTACCTTGCTTCCTACACGCTCGGTTGCTTTGCTTTCGAGAACCTTGTAGTACTCATCCTGCTGAACCTTTGCGGGATCAGGAGTTATTATAACATCATCGCGGAGAGTGTTAAGTTTTCGTACTTTTTCTTCGACTGCACGAACCGAAAGATCGTTATCTCTTGCCGAAATTGCAAGAGTGAGCATCATATCGGGATTTTTAAGTCCGAGAATTGCTCTTGCGTGTCCTGTTGACAGCTGACCTGATGAAACCATCTGCAAGACCTCGTCGGGCAGCTCGAGCAAACGCAGTGAGTTTGTGATTGTAACTCTGCTCTTCCCTACTCTTGTTGCAAGGTCGGATTGTGTCAAATTATATTCGTTTATAAGTGACTTGTAGCCGAGTGCTTCTTCTATCGGATTCAAGTCTTTTCTCTGTACGTTTTCGATCAGAGCAAGCTCGGCGGCTTTTCTGTCGTCAACTTCCATAATAATGACCGGAATTTCAGTAAGTCCCGCCATTTTTGAGGCTCTCCAACGCCTCTCGCCCGCAATAATTGTGTAAAATCCGTCCTTGGGTGACGGTCTTACTGCAACGGGCTGTATAAGTCCGTTGCTTGCGATGGATTCCGCAAGCTCGGACAGTGACTCTGTGTCAAATTCGTGTCGCGGTTGATCGGGATTGGGTTCGATTTTTGCTATGCGCATCATTGTTGTTCCCGAAGAGCTTTCGGTTTCAACTGCGTTGTCGACAAAAATTGAGTCCATACCACGGCCGAGACCGGATTTCTTTGCCATAGTTGCCTCCTGAATATTCTGAAATAGGTTAAATATACAGTCTTTGCGGCTAAATAAGTAAAAATGTTTACTTTAGCCTATTCTCTCGATAATTTCTTTTGCAATTTCGGTATACGCGAGACCGCCCTTAGAGTATTTATCATAATACAATATCGGTTCTCCGTAGCTCGGTGCCTCGGAAAGCTTTACGTTTCTGGCAATAGTTGTTCTGAAAATCTTGTCTGCGTAGTATTTTTTGAGTTCATCCATTACCTGAAGTGTAAGATTGAGTCTTCCGTTATACATTGTAATCATTATACCTGTGATGTCAAGCTCGGGATTATAAAGCTTTTTTACTTGTTTTATTGTAAGTAAAAGCTGTGAAAGTCCCTCGAGAGCGAAATATTCGCACTGCATCGGGATGATTACACCTGTACTTGCTGCCAAAGCATTGATAGAAAGCAGTCCGAGTGAGGGCGGGCAGTCGATTATTATGTAATCGTAGTCGTCCGAAACGGTATTTAGCGCTTCCCTTAGCTTGGATTCGCGGTTGTTTTCGTCTACAAGCTCAAATTCTGCACCTGCGAGCGAAATGTGTGACGGAATAACAGACAAATTTTTGAAACGAGTATCAATTATCGCTTCTTTTGCGCTGCATCTGCCTATAACGAGGTCATAAACCGAGTTTACAACACTCTTTTTGCTAATTCCAACACCGCTTGTAGCGTTCCCCTGTGGGTCAAAGTCGACAAGCAGGACTTTTTTGCCTAAATTACCAAGAGATGCGGCTGTATTGACCGCGGACGTTGTTTTGCCAACACCGCCTTTTTGATTTGAAAATGCTATTATATTTGCCATAGCCGCCTCCTTATAGTTATTACTATAACATTATATCACCGGCGGCGTATGATGTCAAGAACATTTGGTGAACGGTTGTTAAATTTCGGGTGAATTTCAATATTTTCCAAATGTTTCACGTGAAACATCGGCGCGTTTAATTTGATTTGATGTTTCACGTAAAACACATAGAGAAAGGCTTTGCTAATTATGTTTCACGTGAAACATTCTTTGCTGTGCCTTTTGGAACAAGCACGGTATAGCTTGTTGATGACTTGTTTTCGCGTTTTTTGAGTGTTGCGAGTTTGTTTACCTTTTTAATTTGATTAACAAGGTTTGTAAATGTATTATCTATAATTGCCGTACCATTTAGATTAGTTTCTGCGTGTTCTTCGTGGATTTCGCGCAGAATTTTCCTTACTTTAGAGGTCTGAGCTTTGTTTTCCTCGCAAAGTCGCTCAATTACGGCGGTTCTTGTTTCAATGTGCGTTAGTTTTGCAAGTTCGATGAGAGCTGCGGGATCAAGCTTAATTTGCGAGAGCTTTCGGCGTTCCTCGGAAGTAAAACACTCAAGCTCCATAAGATTTTTAATATCTGAAATTGTTATACTTAGTTTTTGTGCGGTTTCGGTAAGAGTTAAACCTCTTATTGTGTTAAAATAGCAAACCATATCATATATTTTGAAAGGGTTGTGAGTTTGATTGTGCATAACAGAAGCTATAAGAATATTGTCACAGGTGTTTATATCTGTATAGACGTGACATATTATATTTTTTCTGCCTATAAGCATTGAAGCTGCGATTCTGCGGCTTCCGGTTATGTATTTATAGTTTTTACCGTCAGAATATACGGGAATAGGATTTATAATTCCGTGTTTTAAGATGTTGTCGGCAAGTCTTATGATTTCTTTCTCAGAAAAGTTATGTGATGGCATTAGCGGCTCAAGCTTGTCTATCTCAATATGACGTATGTAACCGTCAGAATTAGTTTTGTGTGGCTTTTGGAAATTAATTGCGTTTTTTAAAGTTTGTAACAAAAAAATCACCTCTTTTATATATTTCGAGGTGATTTTATCAAATAATATAAGAATATTTACTCACTTTATGTCGAAGAGC
>JAFYPW010000055.1 GCA_017559985.1 Oscillospiraceae bacterium
AACAGTCTGACCGAATTTATAGTCTATTAACTCAACTTGCGGCTCTACCGTAACCTCACTCGTTGCGGTGAAACTGCCATCGGCAGTTGTCGCGGTAATGATTGCATTACCTGCACCGACCGCTGTTACAACGCCGTTTTCGACAGTTGCTACCGTTTCTTCGCTCGTTGTCCAGATGACGTTCTTGTCTGTCGCATCCGCAGGAGCTACTGTTGCAACAAGAGTTTCCGTATCGCCCACCTTCATCGTGAGCGTTTCCTTATCAAGGCTTACTCCCGTTACCGGAACAATTGTCGTGACATCGACAGGTTCTGTCACAGAACGTGTGATTCCGTTGATTTCAACACTTGCAGTGATATCTGCCGTACCCGACGCGCCCATAACATCTGCCGTTGCGGAAATTTTCGCACCGGAAAGCTCCGGAGCGGAGAAATTGCCGACAACAGTTTCGTCACCTGACGTAAGCGTTACGGATTCTGCCGACCAGGCCCCGCCCATGGAGAAGTATGTGCCGAGCGTGGTTTTTGGCCTGATTTCAAGTCCCAGCTCATCCCCTGCCATTGCAGAAGCCGTATTACCCGTTACATTGAGCTCTACGCTGTCATAACCCACCTCACGGATTGCGAAATCGTCGAAGTAGAACGAGCCGCTGTATCCCGTCTTTCCTGCATCGCCTGCCCAACGGAAAATGATACGCGGCATAATGTATACCGTATCAATACCGTCTGCTACCTCTGTCGGTGCAACAACGGGGACCGTTACCGTCTGCCAGGTGCTGTATCTATCCTGCCAGCCGGAGCTTGTGAAGTTGTAAGAACGCTCTGCATTATATGCAAAATCACTGTTCTTGTTTGAATAGTTGTTGACATATACATACTGGTCAGTTGTTGACCAGAACGCATTTGCGCCTGCGGGCAGCTGCATATCGCTCTTGAACCTGAATGTCAACACATAGAATTTGTTTGCCTTAACCGGAACGCGGAATCCGGGAGAAAGAACCATACCTGCCGTAGAGTCTGCCCCGACATCGGGGTCAAAGTCCATCTTGAAGATGTTGTTTCCGGGATTATCGGCATCTTCTGTAATATAGCCCTTTACAAAGCCTGTGGCGTTTGCATTGTTAGCTGTCGACCAACCCCATTCATCCGCCACATACGTTCCCTCGAAGTCGGAAAGAATTCCACGGAAGAGATTTCCGCCCGCGGGAGCTACCGTTAACGGGTATGTTGCCTCTCTTGTAATTGCCTCGCCATCTGTGTATGTGAGGTTTACGGTTATATCCGTCGTGCCGCAGGAAAGCGCACGGACCGTTCCGTCAATATCTGCCTCTGCAACATCCCCGTTGCTTGAAGTTATGCTGTTTACAACAACGTTTTCGGGATTGAAGTCTTCAAGATCTTTTCCAAGAGCATCCAAAAGACGCCAGGAAATCTTGCTTTCTGTTTTAAGTGCCATTGTGTTATCCGCAACGTTGTCCATCGAAAGCTCAATTCTGTCAAACGGATAGTTGATTGAATTGAGTGTCATTGATTTGATCCATGCGGCATATCTTCCGCCCGAGGAGACTCCGTGTGTCGGCTCTATGTAGTCAAAAATAACGAAATAGCTGCCGCGCTCAGGAATTTCAACAACGCCTTCAAGTGTCACATCTGCCGAATCTGCAGTTATGCCAAGGAACGGAACTGTTCCTATCGGTTCCTTTCCTTCTATGAGGCTTCTTGTCGCCTTAACGCCATCCTCTGCGGGAACAACGTAAACATCAACGTCCATACCGCGCGACTGCAAATGCGGAAGAATCGTGAGCGAATAGTCGCCCTTATTCTCAACAAAAATCTTCAATGCAGTAAACGGCGGATTCTGTGTTTTAAACTGATCAACACCCGGCTCGAACTGGAAGAAGCCCGCATACACCGCATTATACGGAAGGTTCGAGTTGTCAAGCGCCCAGATTGAGCTCGTGCCGTCGCTGAAATCAAACTTGTCGTATGAATCAAGCAGGCTGATGTTGTTTACGCGACCGTGCTGGTCCTTTTCTGCCTTTGCATAAGCGGCGCTCATGCGATATGTAAAGGTCTTGCCAACATTTCCAAGGTCCTCCGGCAGAACAACTACCGTAATTTCCGTAAAGACACCGGAGCTTTCGTTTGTTACTGTGATTATCGCGTTTCCTACACCTGTCGCAGTCACAACACCGTCTGTGACGGTTGCAACCTTGTCGTCGCTCGTTGTCCATTCAAGAGTCTTGTCGACTGCGTCTTCCGGTGCTATATCCACAACAAGTGTTTCCGATTTTCCCGGTTCAAGCCACATCCACTTTTTGTTCGGTGTAATGCTCTTGACCAGAGTTTCCGTTGCCTCATAGCTCATCGGGATTGCAAATGAAGCATCCTCAAACATATCGTAAGTATAACCACGACTTTCGTCCATAATATCCACATATCCGGAAATCGGTGTTATTGTTCCGAGATCTAACCTTGCGGTTTTTACGTTTTCTCCCTCGTAGGTGAGCGGTGTTACACCCTCAACCATAAACGAGGAGTTGCCCGGCTCATCCCTTTCGACATTCATCATTCTGTCGGAGAGAGCGTATGCCGTCTCTTCCGGAAGAGCTTCATCAAACGTTATATCAACCCAGTTGAAAACCGAAAGCTCTTTCTGCCAGTCGGAAACAGTTCCCGTTATCTCGGCATAGTCATATTCTGAACCGGCGATAAGCTCGCCGTCATGTACATAGCCGTAAACATTCTCGTTTTCTTCATTTACCGTGTGTACGCCGACAAAGCCACGGAAGGTAAAGCTGTACTCGCGCTCGGTGTCTGTTACCGTGTATGTGACGTTGTTGTTTGTGGCATAAACGATGTAGTCATATCTCGTCTCATCACCGCCGAGCTTAACTCTTACAGCCTTTACAACATCACCATCTCCGTCATTGCCGGAAACCGTGAGTATGGCGGAGGCTATATCCTCTACATACCTTGCACCTTCGCGGTACGGCTCGTAAACCGTCGTGAACAAACTGTCAAGGTCTTCTCCTTTACGGCGAATGAGGAATTTTTCAAGGTGCTCAATGCAGTTGTTTGATGCTATACGCTGCGGTTTTGTGCTGACGAGCGAAACCTCGTCAGGTTCAAAGTCGTTAAGCACTGTTGCGCGGAGACGAACGTCTATTGCTCCGTTTCTCGAATGACCTCGGAAGTCCTTGATCTGATAATCAAGCCAGAACTCGTTTTCTCCGGGATTATCTGCGCGGTCAACATCGTACATCCAGGTATATCCGCGCGGATATGCAAGTTCATCGCTCGTAAGCGTGTTCGGGTCGTTGCCGAACGGAACATCCGCACCTGCGTATGAGCCGCCGTTCTGTGTGGCGAACTTGGCGCTGATGTTGCCTGACACAGTCGGGTGCTCCTCGCTGTTGGGCTGGAACGTGTAGAGGTGGTCATTGCCGCCCGATACACGGAAGAAGTCAACGCCGTATGAAACATCGTCGTCATAATCGATCATAACGAGAGTTCTGCGGTATTCGTCACATTCGTCGTATGCATCAGCTGCGGAAGCGTCCATAACCTTGACTCTTGAATCCTTTGCGTCAAAGTGGAGTGGCTTCTGAGGAACTTTTGGTGATTTCTGGTTCTTCTCGTCAACAACAACCGTGTTGTGACCGATTGCCGCCTGCGACCACTGTGCAGAGTGCGGGTCGCCGGAGATCGGCGTTTCGGGATAGCCGAGGTCGGTCGTCATACCCATACCGTAGCTTTCCATACCGAGGTCAAGAAGGTCTACGTGGTTATGGCTGTAATGGCCGGAGAAGTTAAGCGTGAAGTCGCGCTGTGTATCGCGCAGCCCGTTTGCATTTGCCGAAGGTGCCAACGTGCCGTCGCGGAGTATTGCAAGGCCGTAGCCTGTGAGAATTGAGCTCTTGTCGTAGTTGTATTCGCCGTATTCCTCTATAATCGCGCCGACATCTTCGGCAAGACTGTGCGGATTTTCGGTGAATATGTCATAGCGCATATTTGTGAGGTTACCTGCTTTGAGGTAAAGATGCTGTGCAATCTTCACCGTCGCGGGAAGGAGGTCAGGATTATCCTTGATATAGCGGAATGCCTCTTTCATGGACTCTGCCGACGGATAGTCAGCATACTGAACTGCATAGCTCGAATCGCCTATTGCCTTTACGCCGTAGCGCAGAAGCGTCATAAGCTGGAATGAGTTTATATACTGCAAATACTTAGGATGCTCGTAGATTGACATTCCGTCGTAACCGTCGTATCGCGCAAGAGCAACCGCCGCATCGCCGAAGTCCGAAATACCCATTTCGTTGTAGTACGGCGATTCATAGTTCTGACCGTCGCGGTAGACTATCTGAACAAGCCTTCTGCTGATGTCGCCGCCTGTGTTGTATGTTCTTGAGTCGGTCTCCGATGCGTGGAAGAGCCAGTCAATCATTTCCTGCGTTTCGGGATATCTGTCAAGCGCGACCGCCGCCGTCGCGATAGATGCCTGATGCAGACCGAAGTTACCCTGAATTTTAGCTGCCTTTGCGGCGTTAAAGATTGCGACGCAAATGCCGTCTTCAACATTCTTCTTTATCTTTTCGGGTGTGGACTTTGCATCGCCCATGCCCCACTCGCGTGCCTTTGCATCGAGATATTCAACAACCTCTTCGTTCTCAAACATCGGGAAGAGCTTGTCATACGCCGCCCCAAGCATTTCAGAGGGGAAGCATTCCCAGATTCTTCCGACCGCTTTTCCTGTTCTTGCCTCGCCGTCGTTATTCGGATATCCCTGTGCACCGTAGGGGGATAAATCAAGCTCGGGATAAACATCCGCAACGCGGTCAAGAAGGATTGCGCCTACCTTGCCGTATTTCTCGTCGCCCGTGTAGAGATATGCCGTTGAAAGCGCATCAATTCCGCCTACTATGAGAACATATGTTGTGCCAAACCAGGTTGCAAAATGGTTGTAGTATGCAGCGTAGGTGTAAATCTCGGGCACTTTGTTTACATATTCTCTGCCTGTTACATAGCCGTAGCCGTCGTCAACGCCCCAGCCCTCAACCGTTTCCCAGGAGGAAAGCGTTGCGGCAGAAGCCGCTGTGCCGACCTCGGGGCAGGTTTCGTTGTAGAGATAGCCTCCCTCTACGCCGTAGCCGTAATATTTCTTCCATGTTTCGCTTCCGTCCTCACCCGGCTCGGTGAGTGCGCGTGCCTCTGCGCTCAGAAGCCCTTTATCTATGAGCATTGCGCGGTGGTTTTCAAGCGCTGTGATGCGGTTGAACTTACCGTTGTTTTCAACCGTTCTTCCGAGGTGATAGAAGCTTTCAAAATCGTTCGTCGGGAAGTTTTTGTCACATTCGGGACACTTTATCTTCCACGGATTGTTGAATACATCGACAGAATAGCAGTAGTTGCCGTATTTAACAGAGAGGTCAACACCGCAGAAGCGGCAGATATATTCTTCGGGGTCTCTTCTGAAACCGACGCGGTAAGCACGCGGAAGATCCTGGCTTGTAACGTGGTCCCACATATAGTCAAGGTCTACTGCGAGATATTTGTCAGCCTTTGCGACTGCGGAATCCTTTTCCGATTTCGCCCAGGAGAATTTTTCGATATTTTCTCTTGCCGCCGCTACCATCTCATCGGTATAGAGCGTTCTTCCGACCTTTCCGTCGCGGCAGACGAGCTGTGCCTGTACTGTTTTTGTCTCACCGTCGAGTGTTACGGTAAGCGTGAGCTTTGCAGTAGCTGTTGCTTTTGCCGTCACGGTGACGCGTTCTCCCGACGCGCCGGAGAGTGTGAAGCTTCCTTTTCCGTCGCCGGAAAGTGCCCAGGAAATGTCTGCCTCTGAAAGGTCAAGCGCGCCGCCGATGCCGTTTATGGCTTTTGCGGTATATGTCACGCTGCCCTGCGGCGGGAGGACTAAGTGAGGAGCGAAACTTCCCTCTTCTGTTATTTCAAGCTCTGAAAAAGCGGAGAGGAGCGGGTTTTCACTCGCATCGGATATAACAACCGCAACATCTGTTGACTTTGTGGAGATGACATCGCCTGCGCCGTCTTTGTATGTAACGTTTGCCGTAAGCTTTGCTTTTCCCGCCTTCGTTGCCGTTACGTTTCCATTTCCGTCAAGGGAGATGCAGTCGTCTCCGCTCTTTATGTCGAAGTCAAAGGCGAGGTGCTTGTCGCTGTAAGCATTTTCCGCATATGCGGATGCGGGATATGTAAAACCGTCTGCCGTTCTGACAAACACTTCGGGGTATGCCGTTTCACCTGCGCGGATATACATTGTTTCAGAAGAAACCTCTTTGATTGCAGGGAGAATCGCGACCATTTTAAGCGCGATGTCCTTTACGGTCATATGCTGTGTGGAGACATCGCCGTAAGCTTCTTTCGGAACAAGGTTAATCGTGTGAACGCCTGCGGTGAGATATACCGAGCGGAGAGTTTTCGTCTCTTCCATTTTGTCTGCTCTGCCGTTGAATGCGACATTTCCCATATACGCACCGTCTGCATATACATCGGCAGAAGCCGTTCCGTTTTCTCTGTGAACGGAGACTAAATCAAGCTCATACACTCCGTCATACGGCGCATAAACATCAATTGCCGCGTTTGCGGAAAGCTCGCTTGATGTGAGCTCGATACCGTAGCCTGTGATTTTTGAATCTGCGATTGACGCATGTGACTTGCCGTAATTGAGCGCCCAGCCGCCGTTCTGTGTCGAATAATCGGAGATGTCAGACGTCGGAAGCTTTGAGAAGTGAACATAAGTTCCCTTCTGGTTGAGCGTGAGGTCTATTGATGATAAATATGCAATCCACTGTGTCGGAAGAGTTGCCCCCTCTGCCCAGTTGTCGTTATCCATCTTTATAACGAAGAGATATTCTCCTGCCACAGGAGCTTCAAACGACTTTTTGAAGGTTCCGCTTTTATGCTTTCTCTGGTCAAGCGCGCCAATGAAGTTTGACGAAGCCGTAAGCTCTGCGCGCGTATATGACGCTTCCGTATCGCGGAGCATATAGAAATAGAGCCTTTCCGTACCGAGAGTAGTGCTGTTGAACGTCACGTCATAAAGTCCCGCAACGGGAACTTTCAGCCTGAGCGTGACATACGGCTCTGCGCCGTCGGTTATCGTTTTTCCTTTTGCGACGACATACGATCCCCCTGATGTCAAGTATGTGTTGTCAACCTGAAGACCTGCGTTGAATTCTGTCCACTGCCAGGGGTCTGTGTTGTTCAAATTCTGATAGGCATATGTCGTGAAATATTTTTTGTTGTTTGTATACGTTTTCCAGATGGGATATAAGCGCCAGAGCTTTTCTCTGCCGCGCATATGTGCATAGCCGTTGTCACTTGCACCCTCAGTGGGATAGATGTAGTTTGTGTCATACACCGTGCCGTCAGCCTTTGTCGCAACACCCGAGGAATAGAACGGGATGAACTTGTCTGCCGTTTTGTCCGTCCAGGTATTGTACATACTCGTTGACGTGAGGTTTTCCGCGTGAAGGCTTTCTGCCGAATCGCCGAAGTCGTCAGGGTGACCGTCGCCGTCGGTGTCGTTTCCTATGTTGTATGACCTCGTTGAAATTTTATATGAAAAACGTGCCTCGTCATCCGGAACGAGCGTAAGCTTTATCGTTTTTAAATAAGCAATCCACTGTGTCGGAAGGGTTTCGCCCTCTGCCCAGTTGTTGTTTGCCATCTTGATTGCGAAATAGTATTCGCCTGCCGCAGGCGCCGAGAAGGCTTTTTTGAAGGTTGCGCTCTGATACTTTCTCTGGTCAAGCCTTCCGACGAGGTTGTCGTCTGCTAAAAGCTCTTCGCGGGAGAGATTTTCCGACTCTGCCGGGAGCATATAGAAATAAAGCTTTTCCATACCGAGGTTCTGCGCGCCGACTGTTACGTCATAAAGTCCTGCCGCGGGCACTTTGAGCTTGAGCGTTACATACGGCTCTTCGCCTTCGGTTATCGTCTTTCCGCTTGCGACGATATAAGTCTGCCCGGAGGTGAGGTATGTGTTGTTTGACGTGACGCCCGAATTAAGCCCGGTCCACAGCCAGGGATATGTGTTGTTTAAGTTCTGGTAATCATATGTAGTGAAATATTTTTCGTTGTTTGTATAGGTTGTCCAGATGGGGTATAAGCGCCAGAGAGCTTCTCTGCCGCGCATCCATACATAGCCGTTGTAGCTCGCACCCGCTGCGGGATAGATGTAGTTTCCGTCTGTTGTCGAGCCGCTCTCCGTCTTCACAACGCCTGAGGAATAGAACGGAATGAACTTGTCTGCCGTTTTGTCCGTCCAGGTATTGTACATACTCGTTGATGTGAGGTTTCCGGCGTGAAGGCTTTCTGCCGAGTCGCCGAAGTCGTCAACAACGCCGTCGCCGTCGTTGTCGTTTCCTATGTTGTATGACCTCGTTGAAATGTCGTAAACAAACTCAACCGAGCTTGCCTCCTCGGCTTCTGCCGCAAACGCAAACGACGGAAGAAGCGAGAGAATGAGCGAGAGCGCGAGAATTAACGATAAAACTCTTTTCATGTGTGATACCTCCGGAATAAAAAATGCTGAATTTAAAAAACTATATACTCCAAGCAATAATTATTTAACATTATATCACACATTTTTAATTTTAGCAATTGTTTTCGGCGCATAGCCCTGATCCGTAGAAAGGCTTTGTATAAAAAAATGGAGAGCGAAGAAAATTCTTCGCTCTCCAAAACTTTTGGAAGTTTAAACGATATTATTCAAAGTCAGCGTAGAGAATGCCGTCTTCAAATATTGCGTATGCGCGTGCTGTAACTTCGTTGTCGTCAAGAATCATTGTGAATGTCTTGGCGCCGGTTGTCATAACAGCCTTAGCACCGGAGGAGAATGAGAAGCCGCGTTCAAGAGCGTCTCCGCATCCGACAAACTCTGCTGTGATGATGTCGCCGTTCTTAACTGCAACAATCTTTGTGATGTCGCGCTTGATAGGTGCATAGTCAGCATATACAGCTGTGAGAGTTCTGTCTGCAACTGCCGCAAACTTATATTTTCTGTCAAAACTTATGATGCCTGCTTCTGCATCTTCCCAGTATGCGAATACCTTAAATCCTGTTTTGTTTTCACGATTCGGAGCTTCGAGAGTTACGTCTGTGCCGTATGCGACCTCTCCTGCACCTGTGATTCCTTCTGTGCCGTTTGCAGTGATTGTAACTGTCTTATCAGATGTTTCGTCATACTCTGCAACGTAAACCATAATTGCAGTTTCTGCAACCGTGCCTGCTACGAATGCTTCGCCTTCTGCATCAACCCATGCCTTAGCTTCGCCGAAAGTTGTATCCGGGAGAGCCGGAGCTACGATCTCTGCGCCGACAGCATATTCTTTTCTTGAAACGAGCTGACGGTTTGCATTGTAGAACTCAACGATTGTCTTTTCAGGTGTACCTGTCTTTGTGTAAACTGCGTAAACATAGTTTGCGCCGCGTGCTGCTGTGAATGTGTATGTGTCTTCTTCAGAAACTGCAACGCGCTTTGCACCAAAGCCCTTTGCCCAATAACGGAATCTGTAGCCGCCAATTTCCGGAGCCTCAACTGTTACCTTGTCGCCTGCTGTCTTTGCCTGAGCATCGATAACTGTGCCGAGTGTAGCTTCGTCGAAGTCTGTTGCGAGAACGTTAACTGTTGCGCTTGTGCCCTCTGCGTTTGTGCTCGGTGTCGGGTTTTCGGGGTTAACGTTCTTGATTGTTTCCTTTGCAGCTGTGAGGGGCTCGGAAGCAATTTCTTCTGCTGACTTTTCGACAATCTGTGTGAGCTTTAAGTAAGCGAGTCCTGACTCGAGGTTAGAAACTGTTCCCGGATTATCTGTGTGGCTGTCGTCGAATTCGACAACGAATGTATAGTTACCTGCCTTCGGGAAGTTGTATGACTGGCTGATAACCTTTGTTGTGCCTTCTGACGGGTCGAATGAACCGATTAAATACTTTGTTGCGTCAACAGCTGTTGTATCGTTAATAGTACCACCGAACATTACAACGCCTCTGAAACGGTCAGATGATGTGTCCGGATAGGAAGTGTTAATGCTGGTTGAGAGTCCAATCTCACCCTTGGACGGGTCGCCGTTGATTTGAAGGTTTCCGTCATTGTCTTCGTTAGACTTAAAAATGTAGTAGTTGTGCTTGAGCTGTCTTGCACCGGCAAGCTTTGTTTCTACGATGTAGTTGCCTGCTTCGGGAACATAAAGCTCAAATGTTGTATACGGCTTCTTTGCACTGTTGACTGTGCCGTCAACTATGAAGTATGCATGATCTTTTGCTATGTAAGAAGTTCTCATTTTCCAGAAGAACTGGTTCGGAACCCACTTTGCAGATCTGCTTTCGATGATGTAATCGTAATTAGGAACTATGAAAGTACCACCAGTTGACTTGTTGAAGAACTGAGCGTTGACAGCGTTCGGCTTATAAGCAGCATTTGCTGTACCGAAGTATGCATACTTTGTGTAGATACCCCACATATTTTCTGCCGGGTTGTTTTTACCAACACCTGCTGTGCTGTTATCAACTGTTTCGGACCACGGGATGAACTTTTCAGCTTCCGGGTCTGTCCATGTGTTGCCGCCGAGGTCAACTTCGCCTGTTTCTTCGTTAACATTACCGATGTTGAGAGAAGATGTGCCGAAATTGTACTGGTAAACATTAGGCTTCATTTCGGATGCTAACGGAGTGAGAGTGAAGCTCTTGATCCATGTCTGGGACTGACCGTCAGCTACAGCACCTGCACCGCCACCATTCGGAGCGATAACGAGATAGTAGTTGCCTTTTTCAAGCTTTACTGCTGAATTTGTGGATTTATAAGCTGCCTGAAGGTCATGTGTACCGAAACGGCCTTCTGACATGTAATCCTGGAGAATTGCGCGGACGCCCATAGCCTTCGTCGTTGCTGTTTCCTTGATGAGACCGAGCTCGAAGTTGTACTGGTTTTCGCCCTTGTAGCCGAATTCAAGAGTCGGCACATATGTACCTGCTGTCGGAACCTCGAGAAGGATCATAACAAGCGGGTAATTTGCTGCGTTACCTTCTAGCAAATCAGCTTTGTATGTCCAAAATTCATTGCTGCCGCTGCTGGTGTCGTACGGTATAACCGTGTAAATTGTCTTTGTTGACTTGTGAACCTGATATGAACCAAGGTTCGGGAATGCTTTGGTATTGTTCATACCGTCAAAGCCCCAACGAGCGCCACTGACAGTGCCTTCGATAGTAAAGTCAAGCGCGCTGTAAGACGTTCCTGCGTCCAAGCCATGAGAAGCCTGGTTAAAGGTGTAGACTAACTTGGTGGGATTTGCTGCTACTTCTGCGGAAGCGAAGCTTGCCGGCAGGAGAGAAACAACCAAGAGAGTCGCGAGGATAAGTGAAAGTAATTTTTTCATTTTTGGATTCTCCTCCTTAATTTTTGCATTGTAATAAAAACTTAACATTATTATAAAACCTTTGTAAACGGAAGTCATTGTAAAATCTGCCCATTTTTAACTTTTTATCTGAATCAAGGTTCCATAATTGAAGAATTGATTCTCAAAAAGCCGAATTCATCAGGCGGAATTTCACCCTTTTCAAGCTCACCTATCGTTTTTTCAACGATGGGCATATTTTTTATGCGGTATTCCGCAGGGGTTGCACCGTTGAGGCCTGAAAAGGCGTGAACGAAGTGGCTCTCGTCGTAAAACCCTGTCTCGCTTGCTATCGTGCTCACCTTTTTATCGGTTTCGAGAAGCAGGCGGCGGGCGGCGCGCACTCTTATATTTATAAGAAGCTTTGAGAAAGTCGTGTTTGTTGTCTTTTTAAATTCACGGACGAACGTCGTCTGTGACATTGCCACCATCGAGCAGAGGGACTTTATCGTCATCTTCTGCGGATAGTTGTGCGACATATATCTTACAGACTTTGTCACCGCGAGCGCGTGCTCCTTTGCAGAGGCATAGCCTTTCGGCTTCAGCTTCTCCCCTTTGACGGTGAGAAGAAGCTCTGCTGTATGCGCCGCGATGTTGTCAAAGCGGGAAAGCGCGCGTTGTTTTGAGCTTTCGTTGCATATCTCGTTTACGAGGCGGGAAACTTTCTCCCTCATCACGCCTTCCGGCGCGACATATTCGGGAATGTGGAAGCCGTCTATATTGGCAAACCTTCCGTCATACGAGAAGAAGTTAAACCCGCGGTTGGTTAAAAACTTATCAGTAAACGAGATGCAGATGACCTCCGGCTCGTCGGACGAGCCTTCGCTGTTCACGAGATGAGGGATGTAAGGGGCGACGAACACGAGCGAGCCGGGGTTCTGAACATAAGTCTTCTCCCCTACGCTATGGATGAGCGTGCCGCAGGTAACATACCACAGCTGCGCGTGGTCATGCCAGTGGCTGCCGCCGCCTGCCGTTCTGCCGACGGTTTTGACAACGCAGGGAACCTTATGCAGCGGCGAGCCTTGCATTATCGTATGCGCTTCCGGGTTTGGCACCACTTCCTACACCCCCTCATCAGAATTGCTTTAAGTTATGCTTTCTTACTTTGCGCAGTAGCCTGTTGAGTAGTAGCCGAGGTTGTAGCGGCGGTCAAGGCGACCGAAGCTTGCGCAGACCGGAATGTCGCTCTCGAGTTCGAGGGAGTACTGACCCATCGGGATCTGATACTTCTCTTCGCAGAACGGAAGGTCAACTCTCATGCAGTTTACGCGCTGTGCCGGAACTGTGAGGTGGAGGCCCTTTACCGGTGCCTTGTCTTCGAAGTAGATGTTTACGAGGATGTGTGCGTCAACATCGTTCTTGTTTGTGATGATGAGAGCTTCGTGGCCCGGGAGAGAGGGATCGTCGCCTACGCCGGGGCAGTCGCCGTCAATAAACATAAAGTTTGTGTAGCCAATCATTTTTTCTGACATTTTATTTTCCTCCTAATTTAATATGTAAGGTTTAGAGATCCTTGGAGAGGTAGTCGTTCATCTTCGGGGACATCGGACGGCAGCCGTTCTCTGTGATTATGAAGCCTGTCTCGATACGTCCGCCGTAAAGGTCCGGATGACCGAAGAAGCTGACGTCAACCATAACTGCCATTCCCGGAACGAGGACGAAGTCACCATTCGGGCCGAAGAACGGAGCTTCTGCTTCCATAAGACCGATAGAGTGAGCAAACGGGCAAACGATGTAGTCTGCAAGACCGTGCTTCTCGTAGTAGAGGCGGCCGGGAACGTCGATTTCGCGACCTGTCATACCGGGCTTGAGCATTTCGCGTGTAAGGCGGAAGGTCTCACGCATATGATTGAGGAGGTCCTTCTGCTTCTGTGTGTAAACGCCGTTTACCGGGAGTGTGTCGCCGAATGTTCCTGCGTAGCCGTTGATTCTCGGTGCGATACCGATCATAACGAGCTCGCCGTCTTCCATAACCTTATCTGTTGCTGTCGGAACAACCGCCTTTGCGCGCTCGCCGGAGCCGACGATTGCGGAGTATGCAAAGCTTGTTGCACCGTTGCGGCGGCAGATTGCTTCACCTGCTGCTGCAACTTCGAATTCACGTGCGCCCGGCTTGATTGCTTCGAGCATCTTGTCATATGCCATGTCGCAAAGCTCTGTTGCCTTGATGATCTGCTGGCCTTCCCACTCGGACTTATATGCGCGGAGGTCTTCGTATTCGTCTGTGATGTCTACCATCTCAACGCCCTCGAAGCCTGCTGCAAAGTCGCAGTATACCTGATGCGGGATTGTTGCTGTGCCGACGAAGCCGATGCGCTTGAGGACTGTACCCTCGCTTGCAAGCTCTTCGTTGAGCTGCTTGAAGTTGATGATTGTTGCGTTCGGGTATTCTTCCTCAGGTACCATAAATACCGGGAAGCAACGAACCTTTGTGATAGCAGAGCTCATCTTTGCAAACGGCTCTGACTCCGGTCCGCCGAGGAGGATCGGCTCGCCCTCTACCGGAACGAGAACGGAACCCTTCTCGAACTGGCCGCACCATCCTGTGAGGTACCAGCCGTTTGCGATGTTGAGCTCATCAAAGTAGATAAGCGCTGCATCGAGGCCTTTTGCTCTGAGGATTTCGCGGACAGCCTTAATTCTTTTTTCGGTTTCTGCTGTGTTGTAGTATGCCATTGTTTTTCTCTCCTTTTTTTAATTTTATTTTTAGATAAAATTATCATCTAACGGGAATATCGGGCGGTGGATCTTTTTAAAGTTCATATCCTGCAACCGCTCGCATGAGCTGCCGGGCGTGAACGCTAAAATTGCGCGCTCTGCTATCTCGGCAAGCTCCGGGAACAGATATCCGAGCTTGACAACGATTATCTTATACTTTGAGATGTCGATATTGACCGACTCGTATATATCGCGTCTGCACATGGACGCTCTGTTCTTGGTTATAACGACTGTCATATTGCCACAGTCGAGAATTGCGCTCGGGCCTTCGTTTCCGCCCGAGTATGCGAGAATGTCACCCTTATGGATGAGCTTTCCCGTGATGCGGGCTGTCTCGCTCTTGGGGTCAAGCGTTCCGCCGACGTCGAGCGTGAGCGTATCGCCTATCTCCGCTTCATAGCAGAGTGCACACGCCTTCGCGTCTGCGATACCTGCAATGAGCACGCCCTCGGCGCCCGACTCGATTACGCGGTTTATCATATACGCGTTATCGCCCGAGGCACCTGCCGTCGTGTTATCTCCGGAGTCGGAAATGAACACCTGGTGCTCTTTATCTTCCATAGCGAGTCTGATTGCCTCGTCCGGCTCTGCCGTTTCAACGAGGAACTTGAACTCGTGACGGACGTCGTAATATGCCTTTGCGATCTTATCCGCAATGCTCTTTGCAAGAGCTTCGTCGCTTTCGTGGGTGACAACTACACTCGGGCCCATATACGGCTCGTCAATCCACTGATGGCCTGCATAAACCTGGGCGCAAAGGAGACCCGGAGTCGTCCTCTCATATTCTTCTGCCATTTCCATAATGCCGCGAAGCGGGTGCTCTGCCGTGAGAACACAGTCCCCGGGGGGAACAACGTATGCTCGCGCCATCTGAGGTTTGGGGAGAATTTTCTTTTCGATACACTTGATGAGAAGCTCCATCGCGCGGATCTGCGTCTCTGCGTGGTCACAGTGGGGCGCGGTGCGGAACGATGTCATACAGTTGACAAGCGTGGGTATCTCGTCTGTATTATCGGCGTGGAAGTCCATCGCAAGAGAGATGGGAATGTCGTAGCCGACCTTCTTTCTTATCTCGCGCATAAGGTATGTATCGCCCGGGCCTATCTCCTCGACATACAGTGTGCCGTGGATGAAGAGCCAGATACCGTCGATGCCCTCTGTGGGGATTCCGTCGACAATCTCGCCAACAAGGCGGAGATAGTCTTCCTTGACGACTGCGCCGCCCGGAAGAGCGTGTGCATAGATCGTCGGAACGACTTCTATTCCCTTTTCGCGGAGAAGGTCCATAACAGCAATCTTCTCATACATTGCCTCGCCGCGGGCATAGTCAAAATGCTCAAAGCGTGTGAGGACGGGAGAAAGGCAATTTCCCTCGCACTGCAAGGAAGCAATAGCTATTCTCAACCAAACTCACTCCTTTCTTATTATATATCTATATTTATATATATTATAGACTTCATATGGCTTATTCGGAATACATTTTCGTGTTATAAACATATCTTTTCGTAAACTAAATTTATGTACTTCCGTTCTGCTTTACACCAAATCAATCTGCCTTTACCGAGTTTTTATATTCACTCGGCGACATACCCGTCCATTTCTTGAACACGCGTGAAAAATAAAACGGGTTGGAAAAGCAGAGCATATCGGAAATCTGCGTGAAGTTATATATATGCTCGCGGATGAGCGCTTTCGCCTCGCGAACCTTGTTTTCCGTGATATAGTCGTGGATCGTGCACCCGCACGCGTTTAAGAAAATCCGCGAGAGATATGCCTTTGAGTAGTTCATTTCCTTACAGAACTGCTCAACGCTTATGCGCTGATATATATACATATCAAGCTTATTGCGCATACGCGTGACAAGGTCATCAACTTCACTCTCATTACCGTCAGAAGCTGCATCATTGAGGCCGTATTGCTGCCTGATAAGCGATATGAGAAGCTGTTCCAGATAGGTTCTTATCATCTGCTGCCCGCCGATGAACTCGTTTTTCGAGACCCTGAGCGTTCTTTCGTCGGGGTTGTTCTCGGGAAGAACGAAAACGTGGCGCGCCTCGTTTATTATGTCCGATATATACCTGCGGCAGTCCGCCGAGAGCTTGAAGCGCTTTCCGCGGAACATCTGCATATGAGATGAGTTGCACACGAAGCAGAGAACATAGTAGTGCGGTGCGGCAACACCGTCGGCGCTATGGGCGTGAAACTCGTTGGGTTTATGGAAGATACATTCGCCGCGGGTGAGCGTTTCTTCTCCCCGCCCCGTCCTGACAAGCAGATTCCCGCGGTCAACATACACAAGCTCCCAGAAGTTATGGCTCTCGCCCTTCGCCTGGAAGGTGTTTTCAAACTCAAAGTAGTTGAGCGTGACTATCTTATGAACATTTATGATATTCGACAGCTGATGCTTTACATATCCGGAAGTTGCTACACTTCTTTCCAAAGCTTTCGCCCCCCCTTTTAGCGGGTGTGAAGTCGCTCCCGCATTACGCCGATTTTACGGACAAGCGCGCGGTAGTTTGACTGCACGCTTTCTATTATTACGGCGGCGCGCGGTTTGAATATCATATCGAGCTTTCCGACAAAGTCACACCGCTCGCCGGCAAAGCCCGCCTTGAAGCGGATGAGCCCGTCAAGCTGTGTCTTTTCCATATCGCCGGTGATGCCGCGGAAGTCATAGATATTACAGCCGTTTTCTATCGTCCACTTTATCATTTCCCACTGCATCATATAGTTCGGCATACGGTTGCGCTCGCGATTGGAGCTCGCGCCGTAGAGATACCACACCTTATCGCCGTAAAGAATGGCTATCGCACCCGAGATTACCTCGCCTTCATATTCCATAAGATAGAGGCGGAGGTTATCCGGAGCAAGTGCGTCATACATATCTTCAAAGTATTTGAGGCTTCTTGCCATAAAACCGTCGCGCGCGGCGGTCTCTTTCATTATTTCAACAAATGCGGGAAGGTCTTCCTTTGTTCCGATGCGGCTTGTTACGCCTTTTTTCACCGAAAGACGGACGTTATATCTCGTTTTTGAATGGAACGCTGCAAAAACCTCTTCCTCGTTCCTGCCGTTTATGGGAAGGCGAAAAACATAGCGCGCCTGCAAATATTCGGGGCGGTGCTTTGTGTTATTCACAGAAAAGCCCGCCGCCGTGAGCTCTGAAAGATACGGGTCGTCATCTAAAATATCGGGGTCGATGGAGAGCTCATACGCGTTATACTGCTCGCCAAGCTTTCTGCTCTCGGCAAGGAGCTCAAGAAGCGTTGCGCTGTCGCCGTCAGACGTGACGGGGCCGCGCGGGCAATACATATGTGTATATTTCGTTTTGGGGATGCGGCTCGTCATAATAAGCATACTGCCGCGCACCTCGCCGTTTTCGTCACACGACATAAAGGCGTCGCACTTCCACGGCTTCTTGAAACCCGCCCATTTGAGCGACTTCACAAAATGACCTCTCGGATGAGATGCAACAAACGTCTCATATTTCTCCGCGCTTGCGGCATCGGTAACGTACTGTATCATAATAGCTATTTCCTTCCCAATAATTTCCTTGCAAGGCTTTCCGCACGTTTTATCGCAAAAACGAGGCGGTCCGCCGTTTTGTCATAAACAAAGTCTACCCTTCCGACAAACGGGACAAGCTCGCCGCCGAAGCGTTTCTTGAAGCGGACAAGCCCCTCTATGGGTTTCAGTTTATCTCCCTCGCCCGCTATTCCGCGCATATCGTAGAGCATTGCTCCGTTATCGCGCGACCAGCGCATCATCTCCCACTGCATAAGGAAGTTTGGCAGAGTTTCTTTGTGCTCGTCTGAGCTTCCCGCGTACATATGCCAGGTTTTCTGACCGTAGCGGAGAAGAACAGAGCCTGCAATCGGCTTATTTTCGTATTCCACGATAAACAGCTTTACAGCATCCCCGCCGAGGTTGTCGTACATATTGAAAAAGTACTTTTCCTCCCTTGCGGTAAAACCGTCGCGCGAGGCGGTGGATTTCAGAAGATTCACGAAAAGCGGGATATCCTCACGCGTGCCAAGCCGGCAGGTTGCACCGCTTTTTATTGACGCGCGCACGCTATACCGCGCCTTCGAGTGGTAAGACTCCATAAGCGCATCGTCGGATTTATCAACATCTATACGGTAAACCGCAAACGGCTGCAAGATCCCGTTGTCGCGGGCGTTATCGCCCACTCTTGCGCCATTTTCCGAAAAGAAGCGGAGCCACGCGGTATCAGCTTCCGTTATGTCGGGGTCAAACGTCAGTTTATATGCACAAAGCTCGCGCGCGAGCTTCTCCGCACCGGAAAGAAGTTCGGAGAGAGTTTCTGTATCGTCCCTGTCGCAAACGGGACCACGCGGAGAATAGAGAAAAACCTTGTTCGTTCTCCTCACCTTCTGAAGAAACAGTAGCATAACGCCGCGCACCTCGCCGGAGCTATCCTCACACATAAGCGCAAAGCTTTTTTGCGGTGCTTTGAACCGCGCCCACGAAAGCGACTGCATAAAATGTCCGTTTTTGTGGGTTTGATTAAAATTTTCGTATTTATTATAATCGTTTTCGGAAACTCGCTTTACCATAACTTCGCCTCAAACAATATTTTTTCTCCATCATATTGTATCACACATCACCACCAAATTGCAACAAGCACCGCCTGTTTTTTCAGGCGGTGCTCATATTCAATCTCAGAAGCAGCTGCGCTCTCCGCGACATCTGCCGCACTGCTCCGTACGGTACGGACACGGACACGAGCTTCTCTCGCAGGCGCAGGATTCCCTGCCGCCCGCATCGACGTTTCTCATCCGTATCGGACGGCACATCGAGCTTCGGCAGCTTGTGTTACAAAAAAGCGAAGACAAAAAGCACATTGTGAACATTCTCCTTTCGGGACAAGAATTCCTTGTCCGTTTTATCGTATGCGAAAGTAACTGTTGCCGTTCGTATTTTCTGCTTGCCTTCTTTCGTCAAACGAGTTATAATGATTTTTATACAAATGACGGCAGGAGGTGCTGTAATGAAATCCAAGTGGACAGAGGCTGACACCGCAAAGGTTGTCGCATCGTCGCTTACACTTATAATCGCAATCACTTTTTACTTTATAGTTATGAATCTTGGCGGGATCTTTTCTTCCCTCGGGCGGTTATTCACCATTCTTTCGCCTTTTGTGACAGGCTTTGTTATTGCATATCTCCTGACAAGACCCGTCAATGCGCTCAACTCACTTCTTGACCGTTTTCTCTTTAAGAAAGCAAAAAGGCGCAGTAGCATCAACCGCGCAATATCAATAACCCTGGTTATAATCATTACGCTCTCGGTCCTTTCGCTGATTATCTATTCCATAATCCCGCAACTTATTGAGAGCATCGCAAGACTTGCCAGAAATGCAGACGGATATTTCAAGTCAATCAACGACATCTTGAACACCTTCTCTTCTCATTTCAATCTTGAAATGAACATCCTCACAGACCTTCTCGGCTCGTCAAACGAGCTTTTCAAAAAGCTTACCCAATACATCGCCGCAGGACTTCCGAAATTTCTCGACTTTTCAGTGTCTCTCGGCTCGGGAATTTCCAACTTCGTAATCGGATTTATCGTTTCAATCTATATGCTTGCAAACAAGGAAAAGTTTGCCGCGCAGATTAAAAAGTGCCTTTTCGCCCTTCTTCCCGAAAAATTTGTGAAAAGCACTCTTTCAACCTGCAAATATGTACACGAAACCTTCGGCAAGTATTTCTACGGTCAGATTCTCGATTGCTGTATACTCGGCGTCATCTGCTTTATCGTTATGACGATTTTCGGTATGGAATACGCCCTGCTTATAAGTATGATAATCGCAATAACAAACTTTATTCCGTTTATCGGCCCGTTTATCGGTGCTGTGCCGAGTGCGTTTATCCTGCTTATGGCGCAACCGTCAAAGGTTGTTCTGTTCATCATTATAATCGTTGTCCTCCAACAGCTTGACGGAAATCTGCTTGTTCCCAAAATCGTTGGCAAAACCACCGGTCTTTCCGCTGTATGGGTTATTCTTGCAATCGTCCTCGGCGGCGGGCTCTTCGGTGTTGCGGGAGTCATCCTTGCCGTTCCGACTTTCTCGGTCATTTACGCATTTACAAAGCAGTTTATAGAAAAGCGGCTTAAATCAAAGAATTTATCCGAAAAAACACGGGATTACTATTAAAACGAAAAAACCGGCTGTGGGAGCTCCACAGCCGTTTTTTTTATAATGATTTAAGATATTTTACTTCGCTCTCGGTCAGGTGGCGCCAGCGCCCCGCCGGAAGCTTTTCGAGAACAAGGTCGCCAAGGCTTACTCGTTTGAGGCGCAGAACTTTAAGGTTTGCCTCCTCGCAAAGTCTGCGTATCTGGCGGTTCCTGCCCTCGCGGATTGTTATATGCAGAAGACCGCCATCGGAATTTTCACGGAGTACGGAAATGTCCGCAGGTCTTGTTTGTCTGCCATCAATCACAATAGACGATTTAAGCGTTGTCAGCGCATCTTCGAGTTTACCGCGGACCGTTACTATATACCCCTTCGGAATCTCGTGAGACGGATGGGTCAGGCGATATGTGAGCTCACCGTCATTCGTCATTATGAGAAGACCTTCGGAGTTATAGTCTAGCCTTCCCACGGGATGAACGCGTGTCCCCACATCAACAAGCTCGCTTACCGTCTTTCGGTTGTGCTCATCGTCAAGAGATGTTATATATCCTCTCGGCTTGTTCAGCATTATATAGTATCTCTCGCCGCCGGAAATTACGCGGCCGGAAACCTCTATCACATCCGTTGCCGGGTCTGCCTTATCACCCAACGAGGCAACTACACCGTTAACTCTGACTTTTCCGTCGGAAATAAGCTTTTCGGCACTGCGCCGCGAGCACTCTCCGTATGCCGCCATTATCTTTTGAAGTCGTTCAAGCATTACTCTCTCTCCGTTTTTTCTTTTTACCAGTCACCCAGTTCATACATAACCGCCGCACATACCGCAAGCGGTGCTGTCTCAGTACGAAGTATTCTCGGGCCCAATGTCACGGTATTGACTCCGGCTTTCTTTGCCGCTTCTGCCTCCGCTTCGTCAAAACCGCCCTCCGGCCCTATCAGTATATTGATTTCCCTTTTATCGCTCTTTGCGAGAACTTCGCGAAGTTTTGAGTCCTTCTCACATTCATACGGCATAAGGTTAAGTGCCTCGCTCTGCTGCATCTGGGAAAGCGCTGTTCTAAAATCGACAACGTCAGCCACCTCGGGAATTGACCCGCGGCCGCTCTGTTTAGCAGCCTCCTCTGCAATTCTCTGCCACCTTATTACCTTTTTTTCGGAATCACGCGGAATGCTTACCGCGCGCTTTGTTATGACAGGAACAATTGTGCAAACACCAAGCTCAACACACTTCTGAACTATATAGTCAAGCTTGTCGCTTTTCGGCATACCCTGATAAAGAGTTATTCTTATCGGAGGCTCTGCGGTATTTTCCGCCTTTTCAATAATTTTTGCCGAAACGCAATCAGAGGAAATCTCTGATATTTCGCAGTGATAGTCAGTTCCGCATTTGTCGCAGACAAAAAGTTCTTCTCCTGCCCGCAGACGAAGAACTTTGGCGATGTGTTTTACATCATCTCCGGTAATTATTATCTTATCATCCATTACCTGCTCTTTATCTACAAAAAACCTTGACAAATTGCCACCTCCAATAGTGTAAACCCAATTACTTCACATCACCAAAACAAGATATAGTGCAAAACAAATGCATTTATTATGCCAAGAAGAATTCCTGACATCACCTGGACGGGCGTATGCCCTACAAATTCTTTCAGTTTGACCTCAGGAAGTTTTTTTGTTGCAAGAACATTGAAAGATTCCATTATTTCGTTCAAGATTACAGCCTGCTTCCCCGTCTCCCTGCGCACGCCCATAGCGTCATGGCACACGATAAGCGCAAAAATCGCGCTTATTGCAAACTGAAACGAAGAAAGGCCAAAAACAATCCCGCTCGCCGTCGCAAGAGATGACACCGTTGCAGAGTGCCCGCTCGGCATACCGCCATCGCCAAAAAGTCGCATTATGTCAAACTTTTTATATATCACAGCATGGATAATGACTTTAAGAATCTGTGCCGCAAGCCAAGCCGTCACCGCGCTCAGAACAAACTGATTTGTCACAAGGTCAACAATACCTTTCATTTACGCCTCCGCAAGACCCTCAGATATACCGAGCATTACGATGCCGACTATTACTGCAAAAACGCAGGCATACTGCGATGCGCGCAGCTTCTCTTTCAGGAATATACGGGACAGCACAACCGAAACGATGCAGTATGAAGCGATCATCGGTGCTGCAAGCATCGGGCGCGATGCCATAGCATAGACGTAGAATATCTGACCAAACTCTTCACAGCAGGCTGCAACACCCTTTGATTTCACCTCTGAAAGCGCAAACGGGTTATATGCGCGCTTTGTTTTAATGAGCATATAAAGCCACGCGATGATACCTGCCAGAAGGAACGTGAGACCGTAGAGAATGATGACATCAATCTCACCGAGTCCGAGTCCTGTTGTTTCATCAAGGATAATTCCGTCAGCTGCCGTTCCTACCGTGTCAAACACGCAGTATAAAATCGGAAAAAGAAGCGCAAGCGCACTCATTCTGTATTTTCTGTCAGAAAGTGTTGCCTCTTCCTTCGAAAGGTGCTGTTCTACAAACGCAAGAGCTACAACACCGCAGACGATAACTCCGGTTCCCACTATATCGAGAACAGAAAACTCTTCCATAATACTTGTAATGCTTCCCGTTACCGTAAAGAAGATTACCATCACGACTGTCGAAAGTGCGCCGGATGCATTCTGCACCGGGGAAACAATTGAAAGTTCAAGATAACGAAGACCTGCATATCCTATTACCATTGATACTATGTAGGCAAGGGATGCAGGTGAATACTTTATCGCGTTTCCGACAAGCGAAGATACCGAAAAGCTTGTTTCAGCAAAAGGCAGAAGCGCTATTGCGCAGACGCCCATAACAAGACCGACCCACACGGCTATTTTGAGGTGTGAATATTTATCATCCTCATCCGTTCCCTTTTTATAAAAGAGATCGGCAAGTCCCCACCCAAGGGTCGCAACAAGTGCAAATACAAACCAAGACATTTTTATTTTCCTCCAGTTTTTTCATTTGTGTCTATACTGTTCTTAAAAACCACAAAGCGTTGAAACAAGAATTCAAGCACGAAGTTTGAAAGCATATTTATAACCGTAACAAGATATTCATTCCACAAAAGGTCTTCTGCAAGGTAATTGCCTGCTATCGTGGAAAGCGGGGTAAACACAGCATAAAAGCCAAGCGTCAGTGTCATTGCAACAGGAACATTGTTTGCAGATTTAAACGTAAACTTACGGTTGAGAGTAAAATTCCACACAACCGAAAGAATAAGCGCAATAAGGTAAGACGGCCAGTAGCTCCACTCCACAAGCTCATTCAAAAGCGCAAAGCTTATTATCTGAATAGTGCCCGCACTTATTGAGAACATAATAAATTTAAAGAACCTGAAAACTTCTTTTCTTTTCCCCATAATTCACCTCCTGCTCCCCTTTATAAAACACAGGTATTATAGCATATTATGCCACCTTGCGCAATGTTTTTCTTTTCTTGACTGAATCTTTCCGATTTGATATAATTAAATGGAAAATTTTCGGAAGGTTGTTTTTACAGAATGAATTTTGGTGTTATTTTCTTTCTCAACAGTTTGCTTCTCGGTGTAGGGCTCTCTATGGATGCCTTCTCCATTTCCCTCGCAAACGGACTTTTAGAGCCGCAGATGCGTCTTCGCAAAATGTTTGGCATCGCAGCTGTCTTCGCCTTTTTTCAGGCACTTATGCCACTCATCGGCTGGGCTTGTGTTCACACGGCGGCACAGCATTTTTCGGCGTTTGGAAAACTTATTCCGTGGATTGCTCTTGTTCTTCTCTGCGGCATCGGCGGAAATATGCTTTTGGGGGGAATAAAGAAAAAGGACGACATCTCCCACGAAAACGTCGGTGCAAGCCTTGCCTCAATCATAGTTCAGGGTATCGCAACCTCAATTGATGCACTTTCGGTCGGTTTTACAATCTCCGGCCACAATATGATTCAGGCGGTTGTTTCAGCGCTCATAATCGGCTCTGTCACACTTGTCATTTGTTTTTCAGGCGTTTTTATCGGAAAAAAATTCGGCGACCATTTTGCAAACAAGGCTGACATTCTTGGCGGCGCAATATTAATTTTTATTGGTCTTGAAATTTTTATAAGTTCTTTTTAGGAGTATATAACGATGGAATTAAAAGCCAGGATAATGGACGAAGCAGCATTGCATCGTACAATTGCGCGTATTACCCACGAAATAATAGAAAAGAATAAGGGTGCCGAGGGAATTTGTCTTCTCGGAGTAAAACGCCGCGGAATACCGCTCGCAAAAATGCTTCGTGACAACATCGAAAAATTCGAGGGTGTAAAAGTGCCTATGGGACACACCGACATTACACTCTACCGCGACGACCTCTCCGAATCCGACCCGCTTCCGGAATCGGTAGACTGCGAAATTCCCTGCGATATAAGCAAACACAACATTATAATCATAGACGACGTTATATACACCGGCAGAACAGCAAGAGCTGCCATCGAGTCTGTTTTCCGTTTCGGAAGACCGAAATCAATACAGCTTGCCGTTCTCATTGACCGCGGCCACCGTGAGCTTCCCATCCGACCGGACTTCGTAGGAAAAAACATACCCACCTCGAAAACAGAGCTTGTCTCCGTAAAGCTCACTGAAATCGACGGCGAAACAGGTGTTTGCCTGTATAACATATAAAACAGAAGAAAAGAGGGCTGCTAATATGGACAAAAAAATCAAAGAAATTATGGAGCTTATCCGCAAAAACGGAATCAGAATGGTTGACTTTAAAATGGTCGACATCAGAGGCCAGTTCCGCCACGTAACAATTCCGGCTGAGGATTTCTCCGAAGAGGTTATGAAGAACGGCATCGGATTTGACGCCTCAAACTACGGCTATGCAGTTGTCGAAAAGAGTGATATGGTATTTATTCCGGACCCGGACACCGCCACAATTGACCCCTTCTGCGAAATCCCGACACTTTCGATGACAGGTAACGCGATGATTATCGACTCACCTGAAAACCGTCCGCTCAAACAGTACCCGAGAAATATAGTTCTCGCCGCAGAGCAGTACATGAGAGACTGTGGCGTTGCCGATACAATGCTCATTCTTCCCGAGTTTGAGTTTTATCTCTTCGATCAGGTAGGCTGGGACGTTTCACCAAACTCCGTCGGTTTTTCTCTTGACGCCGTCCAGGCACACTGGAACAGTGCTTGTGAAGGTCTTGGAAATATAGTTCAGAAGCAGAAAAACTATCACATAGCAAAGCCGTTTGATGTATCGTATGAGGCACGAAGCGAAATGTGTCTCCTTATGGAAGAAGCGGGCATCGGCATCAACTACCACCATCCCGAAGTCGGTGCCGGCGGTCAGTTTGAAATTGAGCCGAAGCTCGGCGAGATGTCGAAAATGGCAGACGCAACAATGATGATAAAATACATCATACACAATGTTGCGAGAAAATACGGAAAGTCTGCAACGCTTATGCCGAAGCCCATTATGGGAGAGGCAGGAAACGGTATGCACGTCCATATGCTCCTCTTAAAGGATGGCAAGCCCGTATTCTCAGACGACAACGGTTATGCTCATTTAAGCGAAACCGCACACTACTTTATGGGCGGTCTTCTCAAACATATCGCATCCCTCTGCGCAATAACAAACCCGAGCACAAACTCCTTCAAACGACTTGTTCCCGGTTTTGAAGCTCCGGTTACGGTCGGCTATGCCACATCAAACCGCAGCGCAGTCATCAGAATCCCCGCATACGCTAAAGCACCGCACCTCCGCCGTTTTGAGCTTCGCAACCCGGATGCTACCTGCAACCCGTATTTCTGCTATGCAGCGATACTCATGGCAGGTCTTGACGGCATCAAAAACAAAATCGACCCGCACGAAAACGGTTGGGGCCCGTACGATATGAACCTTTTCAACCTCCCCGAGGAAGAAAAAGCAAAGCTTACCGGACTTCCCACATCGCTTGAAGAAGCAGTTTCCGCTCTCGAAGCTGACCACGACTACTTAACAGCAGGCGGCGTTTTCCCCGAAGAGCTTATCAAAAACCTCATTTCTTCCACCCGTGCAGAATGCCGCAAACTCGCAGCAATCCCGCACCCGGCAGAATTTGAGCTTTATTACAACCTTTAATATCAAAAGGACACGAAATATTTCGTGTCCTTTTTTCTTCCGGAGAATACAAAAACCGTCCTTCTTTTTCAAGAAGGACGGTTGGCGCGCTGTGGAGAATTCGAATCCCCGACCTTGTGGTCCGTAGCCACACGCTCTATCCAGCTGAGCTAACAGCGCATATTACTGTCAAACAGCTTTACTATAATACCACAAGGAAATTATAAAATCAAGTCTTTTTTTATTTTTTTTACAAAAATTTTTCTCCCACTTTTTATATAATGTATGTTATAATATAATAAATAAAAAATTTATGTATCGGACGGGAATTTCCCGCCCTACATAAACGATTGCAGGCTGTCTATCACATTTCCGGCGCCTTTTAAGATTTTGCCCGCACTGTGCTTCATACACTTGCATGTGTGATTTTTCTTGGGCACAACGGAAATAGCTATCGTGCTGCCCACGATTATGCCTGCTGCCATCCCTTTCCAAAAAGGATTCATCATAATACCACTTTCCCTTCATTAAGTATTATCTCCATAACTTCGTATTTTTTCGCGGAAGTTTGTGGAAAATAAAATTACAGGAGAATTTTTCTATGAAAAAATTTATATTACTCTTGCTTGCTGTCTGCATTGCGCTGTCGGTTACATCCTGTCTTCCGTCGTATTACAAGAATGTCAACGACACTCCGGATGAAAATCTTCCCGCTCCCGAAAGTATGGAAGAGCTCTATTCTCTCTACAATACAGTTTCAGGAAAAACGACAAAAGCCGAGCTTGATTCTGCTTTCGGCGAAGCGGTTCCGTCTTATGACGACTATGGAGAAGTTAAATTTGTCACATATTTCAACGAAACGAAATCAGCGGGTGTTTCCGTAATTTTTGACGAAAACGACACCGTCACCACCAAAACACTTTATTTCAACAAAAAGGCGAATCTGATTCCCTTTTCCGGAAGATTTGACAGCGATAAAATTTCCCTTGTGAAGAGCGATATGCTCACAGCAGACGCACTCGCTGTTATGGGTTCTTCCCCGCTTGAACTTTCCTGCGCTTACGGCGACAGCGGCCCTCTCGATATGGATCAGATTTTCTGCTGGTATAACGAAGACGGCTCAAACTTTATGATCCACACCGAGACAGGCTCCATAACAAACATTGTTCTGTACCGTTAAAGGAGGAATACCTATGTCTGTATATTTCTGGCTTTTTGCAATAATAGTTTTTGGAATAATTGAAGCGGTTACCGTAGGTATTGTTTCGGTCTGGTTTGCATTCGGCGCACTCTGCGCACTTATCGCTGCCGCTCTGCACGCCGCACCATGGCTGCAAATAACAGTCTTTCTCGCCACCTCTGCCGTTGCACTTTTTGCAACGCGTCCGCTCATAAAGAAAAAAATTCTTCTCAACCCGACACCGACAAATGCAGATGCACTTATAGGAGAAGCGGGCATCGTGGAAGAAGCAATATCAAACTTAAAAGCGGAAGGCACCGTAAAAATACAAGGGAAGCTGTGGAGCGCAAGGAGTGCGGACAACTCCGACATAGCACAGGGCTCGGTCGTAAAAGTCCTTAAAATCGAGGGAGTAAAGCTCATCGTTGAGCTTTCACAATAAAATAAAGAAAGGAACTACATTATGGCTATTGCAATTCTTTTTATCATTTTGCTCGTTCTCATCGTTTCCAACATCGTCATTGTTAACCAGGCATCGGCAAGAATTGTTGAACGACTGGGCGCATACCGCGCAACCTGGGGCGTAGGTCTCCACATAAAGATTCCGTTCATTGAAAAAGTGAAGCGCCCGATCTCACTCAAAGAACAGGTTGTTGACTTTCCTCCTCAGCCGGTTATCACAAAAGATAATGTAACAATGCAGATTGACACGGTCGTTTATTTCCAGATAACCGACCCGAAGCTCTACACATACGGTGTTGAGTATCCCATCTCTGCTATTGAAAACCTTACCGCAACAACGCTCCGAAACATCATAGGCGACCTTGAACTTGACCAGACACTCACTTCGCGTGACATCATCAATACGAAGATGCGCACAATTCTCGACGATGCGACTGACCCGTGGGGAATCAAAGTCAACCGTGTCGAGCTTAAAAACATCATTCCTCCGCGAGAAATCCAGGACGCTATGGAAAAGCAGATGAAGGCAGAGCGCGAGCGCCGTCAGGCAATACTCAAAGCCGAAGGTGTCAAGCAGTCACAGATACTTGAAGCCGAGGGTGAAAAGCAGGCGCGTATTCTTCGTGCAGATGCCGATAAACAGTCAAAAATCCTTGACGCTGAGGGCGAAAAGCAGAAGCAGATTCTCGAAGCAGAAGGTCAGGCGGCGGCGATACTCAAAACTCAGGAGGCCGTTGCGCGCGCAATCGCTCTCATCAACGAGGCAAATCCGTCAGAATCCGTCATAAAGCTTAAAGCATTGGAAGCATTCCAGGCAGTTGCAGACGGTCAGTCCACAAAACTTATCATCCCATCAGACATTCAAGGGCTCGCAGGTCTTGCAGGCTCACTTAAAGAAGCAATAACAGACAAATAAAATATAAGAAAAAGAGGGTTTGACAAAATGAAAAAATTTGTTGGGGAATTCAAAGAATTCATTTCACGCGGCAATGTCGTTGATATGGCAATAGGTGTTGTAGTCGGCGGCGCATTCAAGGGAATCGTTGATTCACTCGTAAACGACATCATTATGCCTGTCGTAGGCTGGCTTCTCGGCGGTCTTGATTTTTCAAGCTACGCAGTCAAGCTTTCCGAAACAATCGCAGAAGACGGAACACCTGTTATCGAGAGCGCAATCTGGTACGGCAAGTTTATAAACAGCATTATAAGCTTTATCATTATTGCTTTCTGTCTTTTTGTTGTCGTTAAAGTAATAAACAACTTCCGCAGAAAGGAAGAACCTGCTCCCGAAGCTCCAGCTCCTGTCCCCGAGCCGTCAGCAGAAGAAAAGCTTCTTTCAGAAATCCGCGACCTCCTCAAAGAGAATTCAAGAGTATAACACTTACAGTCCCTCACAGAAATTCCGTGAGGGACATTTTATCGCCATTTTTCGTTGCCTTATCTCTTCTTTTGTGCTATAATGTCTTTATCACAAATAGGCAGAGTAGGAAATTTCGGGTTAAGTGCTTCACAAACGGGGAGTTGTTGTGAGGACGAAAACGCGCTCGCGTTGCCGTGATTTTTCCGCATCCCGCTGCGAGAAAGCTGTCCTCTTTGTGTCAGGTTTTGTTACCAAAAATTTCACAAAGGAGGACCTTCTTTATGCAAAACCGTATCAAATCATCGGCAGGAGAACTGAAAAACACTCGTTCTCTCGCCATCTGCGCCGTTCTGGTTGCACTGTATGTGGCAATAAACTCCGCTTCAATCTATGTCACCCCCTCATTAAAGCTCACCTTTTCATATCTCGTGCTCGGAATTCTCGGATATAAATTCGGCATAGTAACGGGCTTTTTTGCAGGCTTTGCGTGTGACCTCATTGCATATGTCGTGCGCCCGGCAGGACCGCTGCATCTCGGCTTTACGCTCTCAACAATGCTGACGGTCGTTATCTTCGCTTTGTTTCTCTACCGTCGCGAGCTCAAACTCTGGCGCATCATCCTCTCACGCACGCTTATAAACCTTTTAATAAACATAGCTCTCAACACTTATTGGCTTTCAAACCTCTACGGCAAGGCATACGTTGTTCTTCTTTTCGAGCGTGTTATAAAAAACATTGCACTGCTCCCTGTCGAGATTGCCCTTTTATGGTTTGTTTTAAAAGCATTTGAAAAGATAATGACAAGCATTGATGATATGCGGTGAAACAAAATAATATATTAAACCGGAGTTGATTTTTTTGAATATTATAAAAGCAATAATTATCGGCATAGTAGAAGGCATAACGGAATGGCTGCCCATAAGCAGTACGGGACATATGATTCTCGCAAACGAGTTTATGGGTATAACCGAAGAGAGCTTCTTTTCTTCACAGCTTTTCCTCTATGTAATTCAGCTCGGTGCTATCCTTGCAATCGCTACACTCTATTTTAAAAAGCTCAACCCCTTCTCCCCCGGTAAATCTCCGGCAGAAAAGCGCGACACCTGGCAGTTGTGGTTTAAGGTTATCGTCGCTTGCATCCCCGCGGCTGTGTTGGGGCTTCTCTTCAACGACGCTATGGACGCAGTTTCAACGCCCGTTATGGTAAGCATTATGCTCATCATTTACGGCGTTGCATTCATCCTCATTGAACGTAAGAAAAGGGTTGCGAGCCTCACGGACATAAACAATATGACCTACAAAACAGCACTTTTCATCGGTCTTTTCCAGGTTCTTTCAATCATCCCGGGAACTTCCCGCTCAGGCTCGACTATCCTCGGTGCAATGCTTCTGGGCACCTCACGCGAGGTTGCGGCAGAGTTTTCATTCTTCCTTGCAATCCCCGTTATGTTCGGAGTAAGCTTTCTTAAAATCATCACAAACGAATACATTATGACAGGAAGCGAGTGGCTTCTCCTTGCAGCTGCTATGGTGACTGCATATGTAGTTTCCCTCATCTCTGTGAAATTCCTTATGAATTATGTGCGCCGCCACGACTTTGAGGTGTTTGGAGTTTACAGAATTTTCCTCGGCATCGCAGTTCTTCTGTATTTTTTCATCTTTAAATAGCAAAAATCCCGTGCCGCTGGGCACGGGATTTTTTGCACCTTTTCCGAAGCTCCTCAATATACTGTAACAGGACGGATGATTTTCCGGGAAAGGTTGGTTTTTTTGTGGAGAAGAAATTCAGTTTTGCAATAGTCGGCGGAGATATGCGCCAGATAAACCTTGCAGAGCTTCTTGCACGCGACGGGCACGATGTTTTTCTTTATGCTATGGAAAAAAGCAATGCCCCCGACGGAGTCATACAAAAGAACAACATATCCTCGCTCTCAAATAAGCGGGATTGCATTATTCTGCCACTTCCGGCGACAATAGACGATAAGACGCTCAACGCGCCGTTTTCAATGCACAAAACATCAATCGACGACCTCTTTTCCGCATTCTCAACAGGCCAGACGGTTATTGCGGGAAAGCTCAAAAATTCACTTTTTGAGAAAGCAGGCCGGAGCGGAATACGGCTTTATGACTATCTTGACCGCGAGGATTTTACAGTGCTCAACTCCATCCCGACCGCAGAAGGCGCGATAGAGTGTGCAATGAGCGAGACGAAAACTGTCCTCAGCGGACGGAATTGTCTTGTCATCGGCTTTGGTCATATAGGAAAACTTCTGTGTGCAAAGCTTCGCGGACTCGGCGCAAACGTTTACGCATCTGCACGAAAATCCGGAGACCTTGCCTGGATTTCAGCTTACGGCTACAAACCGCTTCACACGGCGCAAATTATAGACTCAATTGCAGAGTTTGATGTGATATTCAACACAGTTCCGGCCCCTCTTATAAGGCGTGAAGAGCTTCTGTTTGTAAAGCAGAACGCCTTTATATGTGATCTCGCCTCAAAACCGGGCGGGGTTGATTTTGATGCTGCCCGTGAGCTTGAAATTTCCGCCGTCCACGCGCTCTCGCTTCCCGGCAAGGTTGCGCCGCTCTTTGCGGCCGAGTCAATGCGCGATACTATTTATAACATTCTCAGCGAATGGGGGAACTGAAAGGTGGAAAACAAGGCGGTAGGATTTGCTCTGTGCGGCTCATTCTGCACATTTTCCAAAGTCCTGCCTGAAATAGAAAAACTTACACTTTCAGGATACGACGTTTTCCCGATAATGTCACACGCAGCTTTCACAACAGATACACGCTTCGGGAAAGCGGAAGACTTCATCTCAAAAATAGAGAACATATGCAATAAAAAAGTTATCAGCACGATTTATGAAGCTGAGCCCATAGGTCCAAAAAAGCTTCTTGATGCACTTATAATCGCCCCTTGCACGGGAAACACCATCGCAAAGCTCGCCTGCGGAATCTGCGATACTTCCGTTACGATGGCGGCAAAGGCACATCTCCGCAACGCCCGACCGCTTATCATCGCCGTTTCAACAAACGACGGGCTCGGAATGAATATGAAAAACATCGGCACGCTTTCGGCAGTAAAAAACATCTTCTTTGTACCCTACGGTCAGGACGACTGCCGCGGCAAACCAAACTCGCTTGTCGCCGATATGACAAAGATACCGGAAACACTCGAATCTGCACTTTCAAAATCACAGATACAGCCTGTTCTTGTATAGAAAAATCACCTGCAATACGGCAGTATTGCAGGTGATTTTTACTTTATAAAATAAACGATGCAAATGAAAAATAAATGAGAAGCGAAATTGCGTCAACTATCGTCGTAATAAACGGACTTGCCATAACAGCCGGGTCAAAGCCTATCTTTTTTGAAAGAATCGGAAGTGACGCGCCGACAAACTTCGCACACAAAACAGTTACTATAAGCGTTACCGATACAACGAGAGAAATCGCTATTGACAGTCTGTCAAAAAAGACGAGCTTTAAAAAGCTTATTGCCGCAAGCGTTATACCGCAGAGCAGAGAAACGCGGATTTCCTTCCATTGAATGCGGAAGATATCTGCAAAGTCAATCTCTTCAAGAGAAAGGCTTCGGATAACCGCAACGGATGCCTGGCTTCCCGAGTTTCCGCCCGTACCCATAAGCATCGGGATATATGCCGCAAGCACCGCAGTCGTCGCAAGAGCCGCCTCAAAACGGTTGATTATGAGCTGTGTGAATGTAGATGACAGCATAAGCAGCAGAAGCCACGGTATTCTCGCCTTCCACAGTTCAAACGCGCTCGCCTTCAAATACGGCTTGTCAGACGGAATAATAGCCGCCATTTTCTCAATGTCTTCCGTTGCCTCTTCGCGGATAACGTCGATAGCATCGTCAACCGTTACAATACCGACAAGGCGGTTTTCGCGGTCAACAACCGGAAGCGCAAGGAAGTCGTATTTTGCGAGCATATTTGCAACATTTTCCTGGTCATCAAGCGTATTGACGGAAATGACGTTCTCTTCCATAATATCACGTATGGTTTTATCGTCGTCTGACAGGAGAAGCGAACGTACTGTAATTATACCAATAAGCTTTCTGTCCTTTTCCGTAACATAGCAGGTATAAATTGTTTCCTTGTCAACACCCGAGCGACGCAGAGTCTTTATCGCTTCCAAAACGGTGAGGTCAGGCTTGAAGTTGACATACTCCGTTGTCATAATGCTTCCCGCACTGTCCTCGGGGTATTTAAGGATTTCGTTGATCATTTTACGCATATGAGGGTCTGCCTGGCTTAAAATCCTTCGCACTACATTTGCGGGCATCTCCTCTACAATGTCAACAGCGTCATCGACATAGAGCTCATCAACAACTTCTTTGAGCTCTTTATCTGAAAATCCGCGGATAAGAATTTCCTGAAGGTCTGTATCCATCTCAACAAACGCTTCAGCCGCAAGCTCTTTTGAGAGGAGCCTGAAAACTATCGGCATTTTCTCGTGCGACATTCCGTCAAACAGCACGGCGATATCTGCCGGCTCCATAGTATCGAGAACATCGCGGAGAGTTGAAAATTTACGCTCTTCAAGAAGCGTGTTAATCATTTTTTCGATTGTGGCAGTTGTTTCTCCCATAATCCTTTTCCTCCTTTATAACTAATAAAATTAAGGAAGCAAAGGCACAACGCAAGAATGAAATTTTGCCGCAAAAACTCTATCTTACGGCAACAAACAATGAACGCCTTCCGGCGTACCTACTTCGAACTTTTGATGTGCATTTACTACCGCCGCCTGCGTCCATTATTTTCACCTGCCTTAATTTATGATTTTTAAATCTGATATATACATATTAGAATACACCCAAAACCGCTTTGTGTCAATTAAACTTTTTGAATTATATATGTTTTTCAGCTAACAATATTTAGTATGGAGCGTGAGAATATGAAATCAAATTTTAAAAAAACGCTTTATGACTATGCTGTAATATTTTCGGGGTGCGTTATTTTCGCAGTCTCGTTTAATCTCTTTATCAAAAATGCACACATAGCCGTCGGCGGAATAAGCGGAATCTCGCTCGTGATAAATTACTTTTTTCCAAAGCTTTCAATCGGTGTTATGACACTTGTATTAAACATTCCGTTTCTGATTCTCGGGCTTCTTAAAATCGGCGGAAGCTTTATGATTAAAACAATTTTCGCCTCCTTTGTTCTTTCACTCTCCCTCTCTGCAACCGAATGGCTTTCTCCGATAACGACAGAACCAATCCTCTGCACACTTTACGGAGGCCTCGGCACAGGTGTGGGTCTCGGCCTCGTTTTCTTGCGTGACGGAAGTACTGCGGGAAGCGATATAGTGGGGATAGTTCTGCGCCGAAAATACCCCTCTGTCCCACTCGGAAAACTTATTCTTGCTACGGATATGGTGATTGTTCTCTTCGCTTCCATTGCCTTTCGCAACGCCAACAGCATTCTTTATGCAGTTGTTTATATGTATGTGGCATCAATTGCAACAGACGGTGTTCTCTACGGCTTTACAACGGACAAGCTTGCATATATAATAACCGGCGCGTCGGATGCTATCACAAAGCTTATAATCTCAGAGCTTGGCAGAAGTGCAACAATAGTCACGGCAGAGGGCGCATTCACAAACAAACAACGAAAGATGATAATGTGTGCCATAACACCAAATCAGATAGGCAAACTCCGGGAAATCGTCCGCAGCTGTGACGAGAAGGCATTTATGATAGTAACCAACACTCACGAAATCCTTGGCTCGGGTTTTCGTCCCAATATCAAATCAAATATATAAAAAACATTCTTGTATTATGACGAAAATAGTAATATAATGATAAAAGGAGTTAGTATTTTGCTTGATATTTCACATCTTACAAAAACTTATCATACAAAGTCAGGCGAAATTTATGCTCTTTCTGATATAAATCTTCACGTGTCGCGTGGCGAGTTTCTTGCCATAATCGGCACATCTGGTTCAGGAAAGAGCACTCTTATGAATATTCTCGGCTGTCTTGACCGTCCGGATACAGGAAGGTATCTTCTCGACGGTCACGACGTTCTCTCCCTTCCCGCACGGCACCTTGCGGAAATCCGCAACCGTCATATCGGATTTATCTTCCAGGGCTTTAATCTTCTTGATAAAATGTCCGCACTTGAAAACGTCGAGCTTCCGCTCGCATTTGCGGGAATTTCCAAACGAGAACGCCGCGAAGTTGCGACATCTGCCCTCTGCCGTGTAGGACTTTCGGAGAGACTTCGGCACAAACCGTCAGAGCTTTCGGGAGGACAACAACAGCGTGTTGCAATCGCGCGGGCGATAACACAGAAACCCTCTGTTATTCTTGCAGACGAGCCCACAGGCAATCTCGACCGTGAATCGGGGGCACAGATTTTAGAAATCTTATCCGGGCTTCATGCGAGTGGTGCGACAATAGTCCTTATAACCCACGACCCGGATGTCGCAAAAAAAGCTGACCGGATTGTGGAAATTTCAGACGGTAAAATCAAATCAACATAAAGAGGTGTATTTTATGGAACGTATGGACAAATTCAACTATTATCTCGATATAGCAGAAACAGTGCTTGAACGCGGTACATGTCTCCGCCGCAACTTCGGCGCAATCATAGTCCGCCACGATTCTATCATTTCAACCGGCTATTCGGGCGCACCGCGTGGCCGCAAAAACTGCTGTGACCTCGGCTATTGCCGCCGCGAAAAGCTTGGCATTCCGCGCGGTGAGCGTTACGAGCTCTGCCGCAGTGTTCACGCGGAAGCAAACGCCATAATTGCCGCAGAGCGCTCGCAGATGATCGGTGCGACGCTTTATCTCGTAGGCCGCGATATGAAAACCGGTGAGCTTGTCGAAAACGCTTCATCCTGCGCAATGTGCAAACGTCTTATTATAAATGCAGGCATTGAGCGCGTCGTTATCCGCAACACTCCGACAGAATATACCATAACCCTCGTTTCCGACTGGGTGAAGAACGACGACTCTCTTGACGACTCCGTGAAAGGTTATTAAGCTACATATGAAACTCAAAGAACGGGTTCTCGGAATTGTCGAAGGCTTAAAAGCAGAGTACCCCGATGCGGAATGCTCTCTTGATTACAAAAAACCGTATGAGCTTCTCTTTGCGACGAGGCTCTCAGCACAATGTACGGATGCAAGGGTCAACATAGTCACAAAAGAGCTCTTTTCGCGCTATAAAACGCTTTCAGAAATCGCACACTGTGATATACACGAACTCGAAGAAATCGTACATCCGTGTGGTGTTTTCAGAATGAAAGCACGCGACATACGCGCCTCGGCAAATATGCTTATCCAAGAATTTGACGGAGAAGTGCCCGATACTATGGAGGAGCTTCTCTCACTTCCGGGAGTTGGAAGAAAAACTGCAAACCTTATCCTCGGCGATGTTTTCGGAAAGCCTGCCGTTGTTGCGGATACCCACTGCATACGGATTTCAAACAAGCTCGGGCTTGTTGATTCGAAAGACCCGAAGATGGTTGAGCTTCGTTTAAAGGAAATTGTGCCCCCTGATGAACAGAATATGCTCTGTCACAGGTTTGTCTGGCACGGTCGCGCGGTATGCAACGCGAGAAGCCCGAAGTGTGAAAGCTGCACAATACGCAATTTCTGTAAGTCTTACACCGCCTCAAAAACAAATCTGTGAACCATATTTACTTTACATCTAAAACCATAGAAAACAGGAGCAACTATGCCATGAATCCCAAAGCAATTTTACTCGACCTTGACGGAACAATCCTTGACACGCTTGACGACCTTGCCGACAGCGTAAATTTTGCTCTTTCAGAGTGCGGTCACCCGCAAAGAACCCGTGAAGAAATCCGGACTATCGTGGGAAACGGCGTTCTCAACTTAATCACACGCTCACTTCCGGAAGGTGTTTCTGACGAGGAATTTAAAAAATGTCTTGAAATCTTCAAGGCGCATTATGAAAAAAACAAAACAAACAAAACCGCACCTTATGACGGCATTCTCCCCGTTTTAAGAGAGCTAAAAGCACGCGGGCACAGGATGGCGATAGTTTCAAACAAGCATAACGACGCCGTTGAAGGGCTTTATGAAATGTTTTTTTCCGACACCTGCGATTTCGCACTCGGAAACTGCGATTTTCTCCCGAAAAAGCCTGCACCCGATATGGTGTTCTACTCCATTGAAAAGCTCGGTCTTCCGCGCGAGTGTGCTGTATACGTCGGAGATTCAGAGGTTGATATCACAACCGCAAAGAACGCAGGACTTCCCTGCATAAGCGTTTCGTGGGGTTTCCGCGATGAGGATGTTCTTATAAAAAGCGGCGCAACAACCATATTGCACAGTCCCGATGAGCTTTGCGATGCAATAGAGAAGATATAGCAAACAAAAAGAGAGAGTCGAAGACTCTCTCTTTTTTTACTTTTCAGTTGTTTCCGGCTCTGCCGTTGCCTTTTTCTTTTCCTTTTCAAAAGCAACACCGGCTATCTTTACGTTAACTGCCGTAATATTGATTCCCGTCATAGATTCTACGGCGGAAACAACATTTTCCTGAACGGCCTTTGCAACAGTTGGTATCACAGAGCCTTTCTTAATGGAAAGCGTTATATTGATTTCAGCGTCGTTTCCATCAATGTTAACCTTGACACCCTTTCCCTGGTTCTTCTTACCGAGAAAATCTGCAACATTCGATGTTCCGAGCGCTGCAACCCCGTCAATCTCGGATGCGGCAATTGCAGAGATTGATGCAATAACTTCTTCGGAGATTGTTACACTGCCGTTTTCATCATTTTTTGCGACATACTCTTTTATTTCAGCCATATCCGGCACACTCCTTTTTGTTAAAAGTTTATATGTTATTATTATTATAACCTAAAACTTACTTAATTTCAATAATTTTTATCTGACTCGGCAGAACATTGGTTTCCGAGACCACAATATCCTTTATTTTTGTGGTATCACCCGCTGTAAGCCCCTCTGCGGGAGCCGTCACTATAACATTCACTCCGCTGTCATTTATGAGCGCAACACAGTCTCTGTATCCTTTCGCCTTGACGAGAGTTTCAATGCGCGTTTCTGACACCGCACCGGTTGAAATTGTTTCGATGCTTTCTGCGGCACGGTCGCGTGAGCTCTGCGATATGTTTTCCTCTCCCACTGCCGCTTTAAGCGTTGTGATGGCCGTGTCGCGCGCTTTCTGTTTTTCAAGCCGCGCTTCCTCAAAATATTTCGTGACATCCTTTACTTCTTCTTCGTTTTTCTCTTCTTCATTTACAGCAGAAGTTTCCTCGCCGAGAGTATCGCTCACCCTCACCTCATCACTGACGGGTGTTTGAGTATTAAAATTCAGATACACTGCCACACACATAAACAGTACTACAATCACTGTAACCAGATTTCTTTTCTTCATAACAGCCTCCTAGTTTTTCATTTTTATTACGCTTATCTTATCAGAGCCAAGCCCCGTGAGCGACGATACGGATTCTATGACACACGCTTTTATTGAAGGCTCATCAGCCCCGTCACATATGACGAGTGCACCGCGAAAGCCCGGGTATATTTCTTTTACCACAATCGGGCTTTGCCTGCCGGAGCCTTCTGACATTATGCTCGGTTTCATATCGCTGTCGTCTTCCTTTACCACCCCGCTTTCCGACTCCTTCCGGCTTTGCCGCGCCTCCTTTGCATACACACTCTCCGGGCTCGAATCAAGAGAGAGCATAACCTTACAGCGCCCTATCCCCGCAGATTGGGCAAGCGCATTTTCAATTCTCTTTTCAAATGCACCGACATCAAACTCTATCCTTTGTGTGTCTGTCGTTTCGGTTTTTTTTGCACTCCCACCCGGAAAGGACATGAGAATAAGCCCGGCAAATACGGCTATTATTACATACTTGTACTTCCCGGCAGCGGCAAACACCTTTCCAAATTCAAACATTCCCGTCATTTTTCAAACTCTCCCTGATTTGTAAAATCCCGCACTCTCTGTTGATCATCTCCGACACTTTTTTCACTTCACTTTCAGATGTTCCCGAAACACTTGCAGAGCACAGCACCCCGTCTTTACATAACACTTCTACTTCACATTCTGTTTTACTTCTCTCCAATATATATGCTTCCACCCTGTCCTCTATGATATTGTCGGTCAATTGACGCATTTTTTCTTCCGATTTCTCTGCACACTCCGAAAGTTCATATTGAATGTCCGACATATACCCCGAAAGCTTATATGTATCAAGTGTTTTTATTGGCGAAATTATCACAGCCGTCATCAGCATTCCGACATACATAGCAGCTATCCTGCCCGGAGAGTTTTTAGGTACAATGGCTGCAATGACTGCACTTGCAAGCGCCACGGCACATACGCCAACCACCCAGCTTCTTATCTCTGCCATTTCAGATCACCCCCACTCCTTTCATAGAAGCCACTATTGATATGAATACAAGAAGAGCAACACTTGTGCACATTGCGAGAACCTGTCCGAAGCTTTCAGCAAATCTGTCAGAAAGCTCAGATATTTTTCCGCCAATCAAAGGAGATGCCACACACGCGGCAAACTTGAACATAATATAGTTTATTGCCATGGTGAGAAACGGCGTTGCAAAAACCGAAAGAACGGTGAGCATCCCGAAAACACCTATCGCATTCTTCATAAGCAGCGCACCGGCTATCACAGTTTCGCTCACATTGGAAATCATACCGCCAACGACAGGTACTGTACCCGCCGCAAGCTGTGCCGCGCGAAGCCCTAACTTATCAACACCCGAGGCACTTATTCCGGAAACCGTAATGTATGACACGTATGCACCGAGCAGTATTTTAAGTGTGCCGGATATAACTTTTGAAAGCAGTCCCGATATTCTTTGGAGCGTTCCGTTTTCCGTCGCGGCGTTTGCCGCAGCAAGAAATATATTTACATATACAAGCGGCATAAACACATAATTTATGATGCTTATCAGGACATTCGAAAACAGAAGCGTTGCCCCCGCTTTTGCCACTGCCGCTCCCGCTCCCGCACACGACGCCTCCGCTGCCGCAAGTGTCGGAATGAGCGATTTCAAAAACACATCTGTCCGGCTTATGAACTCACGTCCGAGGCTTATAACGCTCGTTATGCTTCCGAAAGCACTCGCCGTGCACGCAAGCGCTCCCGAAAGCGCGGTTGCACTCTTCACGGCAGAGCCGTACTCTGAAAAAAGAGCACCGATTGACGATGTGAGAAAAGATACTAAAACAAGTGTCATAACACAGCGGAGTCCGCCTGTGAAAATTTCTCCGGCGGACGAGCGCATCTTGTCCCATATTTTGCCGAGTCCTTCATTAAGTGAGATCCCCTCATCAAACTCAACATCCGTTGCGGGAGACGCCCGAACAAGCTCATCAATCCCGAAAGCCTCATATTGAGCTTGCGCAACATCCTCTTCCACAGCGAAGATCGGAACTACACTCAAAGCAATAGCCGTAAAAATACAGACTGCCAGTTTCATTTGTTCTACCTCAAACCCGATATAATCATTTTCATAATGGGTACAGCATACGAAATCGCAAGTGCTCCGCCTATAAGTTCAACATACGACGCGACCGATGATGCACCGTTATCGCGACACATATCACTCGTGACTTTTATTATTATGCTTATACCCACCGTGCCAAAAAGCGGCGTGAGAAGCTCCTCACCGACACCCGCTTCTCCGGCAAGTTCTCTCACATATGAAAGCACAGTACCAAGAACTCCATATGCACTGACAGCAAGCGCAATCTGCACCGTAAGCGTTGCAGTCACAGACATTTCCGGAAGGTTCTTCCGAAAAAGAGTTATTACAATAACACCAAGCACAGCTATCGCACTTATCTTTAACAACACTTCCATAAGCTAAAACCCGAAAGTCGATTTTACAAGATCAAAAAGATTGCTTATTTCCTGTACTATTATCACAAGCACAACAATCAGCCCGGCAAGAGTTGTCATCATAGCCTGTTCTTCCCTACCCGAGCGCACAAGCAGCTGATTAAGCACAGCTACCAGAATGCCAATTGCCGCAACTTTAAAAATTAAATCTACCTGCATTTGAAATCATCCTTATACATCAGATAAAAACTATCACAACTGCTATACCGCAAATTATACCGAGCTTCGCATAAAACCCGCCGAGTCTTTTCCTGTCGCGCGATGCTGACTGTGACATTGATTCCACGCAACGCGACGCGTGCTCTATCGCAAGTTTCTGCTCTTCGGCACTGTATCTCCCGAGAACATTTCCCAGAGCGGCTATAACCTCTGTCTCTTCTCCGCGAAGCCTTAAATAGTCAGCGTGTTTTATGTTCTTTACCCATATGAAACGAAATGGCGTGTCCGGTTTGTTCTTCATTTCTTCAAAACACTGCTTGAAAAATCCGTCAAGCGGCACGGGAGAAATCCCCGAAAGCTTTGACATAAGCTCATCAAGCGGAGTCAGGTATTGCCCTATCTCCGAATGCATTATGTCAAGCGCTCTAGAAAAACCCGAAAGCACTCGCTCACGCGTGTTCAGATTTGCCGCCGCAGAAAAACCGAGAACTGCTGCTGCGCCGACTAAAATTATCGCACCGATTATTTTTATCATATTTCCACCTCTTTTGCAGACAGAAGCCTGTATGAAAAATTCCCTTCTTCTTTTTTGAGAATTACAATATTGCCAAAGATTTCAGCATTTAAAAGTTCCCGGTATAACGGGCGCCTAAAAAGTGACTTCTCATCGTCTCCGTGTGCCGTAGCAAGTATCCGCACTCCGCAATTTGTTATCGAAAATATTGCGTCAACATCCTCCCTTGCAGTTATCTCGTCAAGCGCTATTACCTGCGGGGACATTGTGCGAAGAAGAAGCATAGCCCCCTGTGCTTTTGGTGCACCGTCGAGGACATCTGTACACCGACCTACGTCAAACTGCGCAACTCCGCCGTGCTTTGCCGCAATTTCGCCGCGCTCATCAACGAGGGATATCCGCACGCCTTTGTCCGATATGCGCCGCACAAGGTCACGCAGTATAGTTGTTTTTCCGTGTCCGGGCGGCGAGATTATAAGCGTGTTATCAAAAAGCGTTGACGCAGAAAGTTCTGAAAAGAGTTCTTCCGCAGCCGTTTTGATTTCCTT
>JAFYPW010000056.1 GCA_017559985.1 Oscillospiraceae bacterium
AGACTTTCTTTGTTGTTTTACATCTTCGCGTTCAATTTTGTTTCCTGTTCCGAAGTCGTTATAGTATCTCTGGTCTTTGTTTTTGAATAACGGATTTTCTGCCATCCAATTATTGTTGTTTGAACTATTCATAACAGTCCTCCTTAATTATAATGTACCTTTCTTTTGCAAGAAAGGCGGACGCTTCGCGCGCACGGAGCGGTCGTTATGAATCGTGCGCAATTTTTTTGTTTTGCCAGGATTTTGACAACTTTTAAGGGCATAAAAACAGCGTCTGCTACTTCAAGCAGACGCTGTTTTCTTTTTTAAAACTTTGCGCGCAGCTCTAAAACTCTGCCGAGCACTTCTACTTTTGTCGTCGACATCTCGTCGTTTGCAAAGAAAATCGGCGCGTAATCCGTATTTAAAGAAACAAGGCTCACTCCGCCGTCGTGGCGGTAGAACTTCTTACAGGTTGCCTCCTCGCCGCCAATCAGAACGATGGCGATCTCGCCGTTTTCAACGACCTCCTGCCGACGCACGATTACAACATCTCCCTCATAAAAACGCGGCTCCATACTGTCGCCTTTTATCTGTAAGGCGAAAAACTCTCCCAGCCTTGCCATTTCGGCAGGGATTTCTTCATATCCGATTATATCCTCCGTCGCTGTGCGCGGAAGCCCTGCCTGAACACGGCCAAGCACGGGTATGCGCAGCTTTTGCGGCGCGCTGTTGCAGAGCTCGTCCACCCCCACGCCGAAAAACCGGGCAAGGCGAAGAAGCGTATCGTGCCCCGGTTTGTTCTTCCCGTTTTCCCACATAGCAACGGTTGACTGACGGACGCCGAGCACACGCCCGAGCTCCGCCTGCGAAACGCCTCGCGCCTCGCGAAGATTTCTTATCCCACGGGCTATCACACCCACTCACTCCTCTGTATAAACTGTATTAACCCACACTTTGAGTATATCATTTCAGATGTTTCTTTTCAAGCTTTTTGCAAATTTTGTCGAAATTAATATTATTTTAAATGTTGACAGAAAATCGAGGGGTGTGGTAATATATCATTACAAATGATAACCTGTCAAGTTATGGCAAAAATTATAAGGAGGCGACGCATTTGGTCAACTATCCGGGTATTTTGCCGCAAGCGGTGTGCGGCAGTCCGGATTATGAGGCTTCGCCGGAATATTCCTGCCCCGTTTGCGGCGCGCAGCTCGGTGGCGGGGATACCGTGGCGGAGAATAAGGACGGGGATACGGTAGGGTGCGTCTACTGTATCCGGTATTACGAAATATGGGAGAAAGACAGCTATGAAAACACAAACACCAGACATTGAACAAATGATTGAAGACATTTTAGGGCTTTCAAAGCCCGCGCCCGTTATAAAAAGACCGCGCGGCCGCGCGCGGAAGGAGAAACCGCCCGTGTGGTCGCTCTGCTTTTACGACGCTTCAAAAAACACGACCTATGCGCTTATCTCACTGTGCATAAAGGAAGACCCGGACCAGAGCTTGGAGCAGCTTGCGCTCAGGCTCTCTGCATATAAATCACGCCCGCCGCGCGAGTGTCTCCGTGTTCTTAAAAAACTCAAAGCGGCAGGAAAGCTCGGCTATTACGACGAAGACCGCTTCTTCCGCAGCTGGCAGGGAGAGGAGGATGCCCGTGGACTGGAAAATCTGTGCGGTTGATGACCTGCGCCGTTATCCGCAGATGAAAATCGGCATCTTAAACTCTCGCGACAAACTCCGCGCCGTCGATGGCTTTGCCAGAAGCGCAAAGAGCTCAATCGAAAAGAAGGGGCGGCGCGCAGACTCAAAGAGCGTCGACGCCATTGTCGAGAGTGAGCGGCTTCGCAAAAACTTAAAGCTCGCCGAGGGGCTTGTCCGCCTCATAGAGCGCGGGCTTTCCTCCCTCACGGACGAGGAGCGCGCCGTGCTCGAACGGTTTTATATGAGTACGGATGTACCGAGCATGACAAAGCTCAAAGAAGAGTTCGGCTATGAGACACGCTCTGTCTACCGCCTGCGCGACCGCGCGCTTATGAAGTTCACCCTTGCAATGTACGGAGTCGAGGTTTCCTGACTCCGTACATAATTGTATTTTTAAAAAACATATGGTAAAATAAAGGAGAAAGTAAATTATGATACTTGATTGGATAAGCGGTCTTTTTGATAAAGACAAGGAAAAAGAAACAAAAACGGAACAGCCTGCCGCAACTTCGGCAAACACTGCACAGGAAGCTCCGACAACTACCACCTCAACCGTAACCTCGACGAAAAAAGAGGACGACCCCTTCCTCCAAGGCTTCAATTACTACGACAACGATGGGAAGTCTCTTCCCGGAAGCTTTCCAAAGCAGGCTGTGCGGCGAAGCGTAACAAAGCCCATAGACTCACCGATAGTCGTGAACAAAAAAGAAGACCCGTTTCGGCGGTGCAACTTAGGGAAAAACCGGTTTTGGACGGTAATTTACCGCGAACAGCTCACAAAAAAATCCTGCAATACGTCAGTATTGCAGGATTTTTCTTGCTTCTGTTCACGACAAAATTTTTCACCCAAAACTGCTTTGCACCATAAAAGACAAGGGTTTGGATGCAGAACAAATTATAATTCGCCGCGAATCCTGACGGATTCACGGCGAATTTAATGCGGTTATGCGCCAAAAAATTGTTTTTTTATGGCGATTTATCCCTAAGCTGCACCGCCGTTCTCGCGGGCTTTAACTATTACGATAACGAAGAAAGGGCAAGCCATGAAAGCACTGCAAAAAATCAAACGAATCAAACTTCTTATATTATGCCAAAAAAAGAAGCGCGGGCTGAATTTCACCCCGCTCCGTCCTGGAACAGCCCTCTCAAAGAAAGTGACGATGCAATCGTGACTTCCGCTCGTAAATACGCAGATAGCCTAATTGATAAGCAATTTAAAAAGGGGCACGCGTTTTGGTATATGCCGCAAGATTCCAGTTCTCCGTACGATTACAGTTTGTTGAATCAAGCAAAAGCTGAGTTGGAGAATTTTGAAAACCTTGCTTCAAACGAAGCCCTTTTTCGTTCTGTACTCCCCCTCGTCGCGGATTTAGCTATCACAACATCTGGTGTTCCCAATGAATCACTTATTCCTGCGCTTCTTGATTCTGCCTCTTCTACAACTCCTGGTGTAAGTGATTTTGTAGAATATGTCGTTCCTAAATTTACAGAAAAACCATTCATCAACGCGAAAGAGTATTACAATCACCTCAACGGAAGTGAAGATAAGTATGTAGTGAACTCAAAAGCTCACCGTGATCTTTTTGTTTCAAGATTAAATGAAGAATTAGAAAAAGTAATAAACACTGATTACTTTGGCTATTCTACCGAAGAGGAAAATCAAAAATTTAAAAAATCTGCTTTGGAACAAATTCTTAGAGTTCTTTATATAAACAATAATTACAAACGTGAATTCGAGCGTATAAATAATGATAAGAAAGAAATGAAAAAACGCTAATCACTTTCTATATACTAAAATAAAATATCCGCTGTAAATATAAATAGGAACAAACGGAAGAAATAAAAACATAAAAAACACAGTTGCGTCCTTTTCAAAGCTTATCTCCTGCGGAACAGAGGCTTCGGGATAAACATATCTACGTCGTAAAAATGCGTTTATTGCTATCGGCAAAAGGAAAACTATCAAAATACATTCCGCAAATACCTTTGCAAAAATGCGCTTGTTCTTCAAAAGAACTGCGGAAAGCTTTACTTCTTCTCCGTCCTGCGTGTTGCAGACGATGTTTATAATTTTTAAAATTGTAAATTCCCACGCAACAAACGAAAGAGCGGAGAATATCACGACGGCAAAAACCGTCCGGGCTATCGCCTTTGCAATGCAAATTTCCATTGCAAGAAAAAGCGCCGTTATAACACCTGCAAAAATCACAGCGGTTATCATTACATCGGCAAAGATTTCCCGCCAGAGCTGCGTTATCCGTCCTTTATGTACGGAAACGATAAACGGTGCATACACAAAGACACAGGAAATCGCACTGACTATAAACACCGCGGGAAGCGAAACGGAAAGCGCGGCGTTTTGGGTGATGAGCGCATATTCAACATACGGCAAAGCGAGCATAAGCGCCGAAAAAAACAGGTTTACTATAATGTTTTTAAAAAACGTCTTGAACGCCCGCGCTAAAACTCCGTCAAAATACATATTCACCCTCCCTTATATAAGCACACCCGAGAGCTTTTGCCCTCGGGTGTTTTTACTGTCTTTATTAGTTTGTGATTGTAACTTCGGAATCCTTGTCGAAGAGGTGAATCTTCGGGGTTTCGAGAGCAATCTTGATTGTGTCGCCAACCTTAGCTGTGGAGCGCGGGGAAACGCGAGCGATAAAGTCGCGGCCCTGGCATTTGAGGTAGAGATATGTCTCAGAGCCCATAAGCTCGACAACCTCAACCTTAGCGTCAACAAGCGCTTCCGGATACTGGTTGATGTAGATTTCTTCGTCGTGGAGAGCTTCCGGACGGAGACCGACGATAACGTCCTTGCCGATATAGGACATAACCTCGGGCTTTCTGCCCTTGGAATCCGGGAGAGCAATCTTTGCATCGCCGAATACAACGTATGTTGTGTTGTTCTCGTCAACGAGGTGGCCCTCAAATGTGTTCATAACCGGGGAGCCCATGAATGTAGCAACGAAGAGGTTTGCCGGTGTATCGTAAAGAACGCTCGGAGCTGCAATCTGCTGGATGAAGCCGTCCTTCATAACAACGATGCGTGTACCCATTGTCATAGCCTCTACCTGGTCGTGTGTAACGTAGATAAAGGTTGTCTGCAAACGCTCATGGAGCTTTGAAAGCTCTGTTCTCATTGAAGCACGGAGCTTAGCGTCGAGGTTTGAGAGCGGCTCGTCAAGAAGGAAGACCTTCGGGCTACGGACGATAGCACGACCGAGCGCAACACGCTGTCTCTGACCGCCGGAGAGAGCCTTCGGCTTTCTGTCGAGAAGGTAGTCAATTTCGAGAATCTTTGCAGCCTCTTCAACACGGCGGCGGATTTCATCCTTCGGAACCTTGCGGAGCTTGAGACCGAATGCCATGTTGTCGAAAACTGTCATATGCGGGTAAAGAGCGTAGTTCTGGAAAACCATTGCGATATCGCGGTCCTTCGGCGCGATGTCGTTGCAGAGAGTGTCGTCGATATAGAGCTCACCTTCGGAGATTTCTTCGAGACCTGCAATCATACGGAGAGTTGTGGACTTACCACAGCCGGACGGACCAACGAGGATGACAAATTCTTTGTCTGCGATGTCTATGCAGAAGTCGGAAACAGCTGTAACGCCGCCGTCAAATCTTTTATAGACGTGTTCGAGTTTTACACTTGACATATATATTACCTCCAAAATTTATACAGTGTTAACAACATTACATATCTTAACATTTTGCCCCGGAAAAGTAAATTTGTATATTCACCAAAGTTTTTGTGCTATTTTGTACAACATAAACTATACTAAATGACCAAAAATACAGGTTCTTTGGCTTGTTTGTTTTTAGTTTTTTTACTTTTGCAGGTTGTTTTTGCTGTCATTTTGCTTTTTGTGGGTGTTTTTTTAACATTTTTACTCTGCGCAAATTGCACATATGTTTTGTTCATATATTGTTTACAGCTAAACTCGTAACTATTTTTATATAAATCGCTTGACAAATTATATCGAAGTGGTATACTGAAAATACAAAGGGGAGATTGATATGAAAAAGAGCATTTACAGCATAACGTTGCTTGACGAGCTTGTGCGCGAGGTTGACCGTGCGGCATACCTTTCCGGGACGACGCGCTCAGGGCTTATAAACAGAATACTCGCCGAACACCTCGGCTTTTCAACGCCCGAAACGCGAAAGCGGAACATTTTTTCCGAGATGGCGCGGCTTCTCGCGGCAGACGAAAACTTTCTCATAAACTCCGGCAGGGAGGATTCACTCTTTGCCGTGAAGAGCTCCATCTGCTTCAAATACAACCCGACTATACGCTATGCGGTGTCGGTTTATCCGGAGCCGGGCGAGTTCTTCGGCGAGCTTCGCGCGCAGCTTCGCACACAAAACGCGCGCCTGATTGCGGAGTTTGACTCGTTCTTTTCGCTCTGGCAGAGACTTGAAGACGCATATTTCGGAAGGCGGCTTTCAAGCTTTGGCGACGGCAGGTTTTCGCGCCGTTTTCTCACTCCGCGCGAATCCGCCGACGCGGAAACGCTCGGAAATCTTGCGAGCAGCTATATAAAAGCTCTCCACGCGGCGGTCAGCGCACACTTTAAGTTTTACCCCGATGTCAGAACATCGGCAGAGCACATTTCACGTATTTTTTCAGACTATGTAAATTCAAATAAGGAAATAATATAGCAAGGGAGGTCTTGTTTTATGAATATGCAAAAGCTTACACAGAAATCTCTTGAAGCGATACAGGCATCACGAAAGCTTGCGCTTGAATACGGAAATCAGCAGATTGAGCAGGAGCACCTGCTCTTGTCTCTCACAGAGCTTGACGGCGCGCTCATCCCCGGGCTTATACGCCGTCTCGGCGCAGACGAAAAAGCCTTCGCCGAGGCAACAAGAGACCTGCTTGAAAAGTTACCCAAGGTCTCGGGCGGCGACGGGGCATATGTCTCGCGGGAGCTTGAACTTGCACTCAGCGCAGCAGAGGCGCGCGCCGCGGCCATGCGCGACGAATATATTTCGGTTGAACATCTTTTTCTTGGAATTCTCGAAAAGCCGTCGTCTGACGTAAAAAAGCTTTTTTCGGAATCGGGCATAACGGAAGAAAAGTTTCTTTCTGCTCTTGCGGAAGTTCGCGGAAGCGCGCGCGTTACGAGCGACGACCCCGAAAGCACGTATGACGCGCTGAAAAAATACGGCACGGACCTCACGGCGCGCGCCGCGGAAAAAAAGCTCGACCCGGTCATCGGGCGTGACGACGAGATAAGAAACGTCATCCGCATACTCTCGCGGAAAACAAAGAACAACCCCGTGCTCATCGGCGAGCCGGGCGTCGGAAAAACTGCAATCGCCGAAGGGCTTGCGACGCGGATTGTGCGCGGGGATGTGCCCGATTCTCTCCGCGACCGCACGGTTTTCTCTCTTGATATGGGCGCGCTTATCGCGGGGGCAAAATTCCGCGGTGAGTTTGAAGAACGCCTCAAAGCAGTTTTAAACGAGATTCGCGAAAGCGACGGAAAAATCATTCTCTTTATAGACGAGCTGCACACAATCGTGGGTGCGGGAAAAACAGACGGCGCGATGGACGCAGGAAACCTCTTAAAGCCGCTCCTTGCACGCGGAGAGCTTCACTGCATCGGCGCAACAACGCTCAACGAATACCGACTTTATATAGAAAAGGACGCGGCATTGGAGCGCCGCTTCCAGCCCGTGCTTGTTGACGAGCCGACGGTCGCGGACACAATCTCAATTCTCCGCGGACTGCGCGAGAGGTATGAGGTTTTCCACGGCGTAAAGATTTCTGACCAGGCGCTCATTGCCGCGGCAGAGCTTTCCGACCGCTACATCTCTGACCGTTTTCTCCCCGACAAGGCGATTGACCTTGTCGACGAGGCGTGTGCGATGATCCGGACCGAGATTGACTCCCTCCCGACGGAGCTTGACGAAATCGGACGTCGGATTATGCAGTATGAAATTGAAGAAGCGGCACTTGTGCGTGAGGATGACGACGCATCACGGGAGCGGCTTTCGGCACTCCGAGGGGAGATGGCATCACTTCGCGAGACATTCTCAGAGATGCGGACGCGCTGGGAAAACGAAAAAAATTCAATAGGCCGTCTTTCCGAGCTTCGGAGCGAGCTTGAAAAACTCAACGCCGAGATTGAGCGCGCAGAGGAAAAGTATGACTTAAACCTTGCCGCGGAGCTCAAATACGGCCGTCTTCCCGCTCTTCGTGCAGAGCTTGAAGCGGCAGAGGCGGCGACAGAAGAAAAAGAAGCATCCCTTCTGCGCGACAGGGTTACAGACGAGGAGATTGCAAAGATTATAGGCCGCTGGACGGGAATTCCCGTTTCAAAGCTTATGGAGAGCGAGCGCGAAAAGCTTCTCGGGCTCGAAGACATTCTCCACCGCCGCGTAATCGGTCAGGACGAGGCAGTAAAAAGTGTTTCGGAGGCAATTTTGCGCTCACGCGCAGGAATAGCCGATCCAAAAAAACCCATCGGCTCGTTTTTATTCCTCGGCCCGACGGGTGTGGGAAAAACAGAGCTTGCAAAGGCGCTTTCCGAAGCTTTATTTGACGACGAGCGAAACCTCATCCGGATCGATATGTCCGAGTATATGGAGAAGCACGCCGTTTCCCGCCTTGTAGGTGCGCCTCCGGGATATATCGGATATGAAGAGGGTGGCCAGCTCACCGAAGCTGTGCGCAAAAAGCCGTATTCCGTTGTGCTCTTTGACGAGGTTGAAAAGGCACATCCGGACGTTTTTAACATCCTCTTGCAGGTGCTTGACGACGGACGTATTACCGACTCACAGGGAAGAACGGTTGACTTTAAGAACACGGTTTTGATTCTCACCTCAAACCTCGGCTCGGACATTATCCTTGACGGGATTGAAAACGGCGAGATTTCAGAAGATGCAAGAGCTCGTGTTACGGCTCTTTTAAAGGTGTCGTTCCGTCCTGAGTTTTTAAACCGTCTTGACGAAACAGTTTTCTACAAGCCTCTCACGCGCGAGAACATCCGCGGGATTGTCGCACTTATGCTTGATTCCTTGCGCGAGCGGCTTTCGGCAAAAAAACTTTTACTTGAAGTTTCTGACGGCGCGGTTGAGTATATCATTGAAGAGGGCTTTGAGCCGACCTACGGCGCGCGCCCCTTGCGCCGCTTTATCCAGAGCCGCGTTGAAACCATCGTCGGGCGGCTTATTATCGCGGAGGACCTGCCGCCGCAGACGACAATCTTTGTCGACTTTGACGGCAACGCGCTTACGGCCGTAAAGAAATAATCAAAAAGCCGGTGTGGATGAACTCCACACCGGTTTTTTTACTGTTGTATGTTTCCGAGGAATGCCGAGAGCTTTTCATTTGTGGTATCTGAAAAGACCTCGTCGGGCGTTCCGTCTGCTGAAATTTCGCCGTCCGCCATAAAGATTATGCGGTCTGACACATCGCGCGCAAACTTCATTTCGTGCGTGACGATTACCATAGTCATCTTCGTTTCGGCAAGCTCGCGGATAACGCGAAGCACTTCGAGCGTAAGCTGCGGGTCAAGCGCCGACGTCGGCTCGTCAAAGAAGAGAACCTTGGGTGAGAGCGCAAGAGCGCGGGCGATTGCAACGCGCTGCTGCTGACCGCCTGAAAGCTCACACGGATAGTTTGAAATCTTGTCTGAAAGGCCTACGCGGGCAAGGAGCGACAGTGCGTTTTCGCGGATTTCTTCCGAAATCTGCTTCCTGTTCTGCTTATAGTCCTCCCTTTCCTTTGCAAGAAGGCGCGGCGCGAGCATTACATTTTCAAGTGCGGAGTACTGCGGAAAGAGGTTATACGACTGGAAAACAAGCCCGCACGCGAGCTGCCAGCGGCGCTGGTCCGCCCTTGATTTTCCGAGCATCTCCGTTGAGCTGTAAACCTTTTCGCCGCCGATTGAAATTTCACCGGACGTGGGAACTTCAAGCGCGTTTATGCAGCGCAGAAGCGTCGTTTTTCCGCTTCCGGAAGAGCCGATTACCGAGAGAACCTCGCCCTCGTCCATCGAAAAATCAATTCCGCGGAGAACCTCGGTCTTTCCGAAGCTTTTATAGAGATTATTAACTTCTAAAATAGCCATAGCCTAACCTCTGTAATAGTTTAGTTTCTTCTCTATATAGCCAAACAGGAGCGTTAAAATTCCGTTGAAGGCGAGGAAGTAAATCGCCGTTGAGAAGAGCGGGCCGATAAGACCCTGCTTTGTGAAGCGCTCGGCGCACATAATAATCTCCGACACGGCGACAACGCGCGCAAGGGAGGTATCTTTAACGAGCGTTATAATCTCGTTGCCCATAGGCGGGATGATGCGCTTTACCACCTGCGGAAGCACGACGCGGAAAAACGCCTGTGCCTTTGTCATGCCGAGAACCTGACACGCTTCATACTGCCCCTTTGATATGCCCTCAATTCCGCCGCGGTAAATCTCGGAAAAATATGCCGCATAGTTTACCGCAAAAGCGATGAGCACCGCAGTCATACGCGAGCGCATCGGTATATCAAGCAAAAGCCCCGGAGCGTACAGAACGACAAAAATTTGGAGCATCAGGGGAGTTCCCCTGATGATCCAAACAAATGTACGTGTCAACCAGCGTATCGGTGCAACGTGTGATATTGCACGCAAAAGCCTTTTCTTGCTTCGCTCAAAGAAACGGAACGGACGCCATTTTGACATTGAGCCAAAAGCGATTATAAGTCCGAGCGGAATGGCGGCAAGAAGAGTAACTGCAAATATTATACAGTTTTCACCAAAGCCTTCGGTCAAAGACCGGAAAGCCTTTTCAAAAGTTGACATAAGTTAAAATCCGCCTTTGATTATTCCTTTATAAGAAGGTTTTCAAGCTTATACTTCTTTGCGATTTCATCGAGAGTTCCGTCTGCGATGAGCTCGTCGATTGTGTTGTTTACCATAGTTGCCATATCAGAGCCCTTGCGGAATGCGATGCCGTATTCCTCCGGTGAGAACTCGCGCTCTTCGATAACTACGAGGTCTTCATAGTCTGTTCCCTCACCGATGGAGCCGATTGAAGCTACATAGTCAACAACTGCGATGTCGCTTGTGCCTGCTGCAACGTCCATAAGAGCCTTTGCCATAGAGTCAACAGCTGTGAATGCTGCATCTTTGAAGAACTCGTCGGCTGTTGCAATTTCTTCACCTGCGCTGCCTGCTTCTGCAACAACAGCAGCACCGATGATGCTCTCGGAGAACTTGTCAAGGTTTTCTGCCTTTACGACCATAACCTGCTTGTTTGCCATGTACGGCTTTGAGATTTCCATATTTGCCTTGCGCTCGTCGGTAATTGTCATACCGTTCCAGATGCAGTCGATGTTCTTTGCGTTAAGCTCGATTTCCTTTGCACCCCAGTCGATTTCCTGGAAGTCAGGCTCGACGCCGATTTTCTCACATACTGCCTTTGCAAACTCTGTCTCAAAGCCGACAAATTCGTTTGCATCGTCGTAGTAGTTCATCGGTGCAAAGAGAGTCATACCGATTGTCATTTTGCTCTTGCCGATTATGTAGTCGGCATCGCTTGTTGCATTTGTGCCGTTATCGGAGATAACGTCGTTGTTTTCTACTTCGTTTGTTGCGCAGCCTGCAAACATAACAGTAAGCATCATAGCTGCAAGGATGAGTGCAATAATTTTACGCATTTTTTCTTCCTCCTGAAATTAAATCTTTTTGATTGTGAAGTTATTATAGCACATCACTTTATCGTTGTAAAGTGAAAAATTGAAAAAGTTTTAAATTTTTTTCGGAAGCGGAAGAGAGGGGAGAACGCAAAGGCCCATTTCTTCTGCAATTTTACCCCATTTTTCAAACTCAAAGCAAAGCGTTCCCGCCGCGTGAGCGTCGCTCGTGAGGATGAATTTTCCGCCAAGTTCTGCAATTTTTCGCATCTGGTCAAACGATGGATAGG
>JAFYPW010000057.1 GCA_017559985.1 Oscillospiraceae bacterium
ATCCTTCAGTGACTTGGTCTTGAAAAAGGTAAATATATCCTGCTGTCTGCACACCGTGAAGAAAACATTGATACAGAAGCAAACTTCTTCAATCTGATGAATGCAGTAAATGCCATGGCAGAAAAATACGATATGCCGATTTTGTATTCCTGTCATCCGAGGAGCAAGAAATTTATTGAGGAACGTAACTTTAAGTTTGACAAGCGCGTTATTCAACACGAGCCTCTCGGGTTTCACGATTACAATAACTTGCAGATGAATGCGTACGCTGTTGTGTCAGACAGTGGGACGCTTCCGGAAGAAAGCAGTTTTTATCTTTCTGTCGGAAATCCTTTCCCGGCAATTTGCATAAGAACATCCACCGAGCGCCCCGAAGCGCTTGATGACGGTAATTTCATCCTTGCGGGGATAACGACAGAACAGGTTCTTCAGGCTGTGGATGTTGCGGTATCGATGAATAATAATGGCGATTTGGGAATACCGGTAGAGAATTATGTTGATGAAAACGTAAGTGTTAAAGCTGTCAAGATAATTCAGAGCTATACGGGCATTGTAAACAAGATGGTTTGGAGAAAAGATATATAAAATTTAAAGAGGACATCTCTTCTGTGTGATAGAGGTGTCCTCGTTGTTTGTTTACATGAGTGTTATGGTCCAGTTGGGTTTGGTTGCAATAAGCTGGTCCCATGAATTATAGTTAGTGGTGCTCCAGTCGGCAGCGTTTGTTGCAGATTGTTTGAATGTCGCAGTCGCTCCGATGGCATTATCGGAAAGGTGTTCTATTACAGAAACGAGACTTGCTGCTGTGAGAGGACAATCTTTGAAGTCGATTGATTGTCCGATTGTTCCTTCGATTGTGATGTTTTTGAGGCGGGAACAAGAGAGGAATGTATTTGTGAATGTGGTGGTTTCGTCAATTACAAGCTTTTCGATTTCAACCAGATTTGTGTTGTGAGCAAATGACAGATACAAATCGCATCCGGCAGGAAATTTCATAATTGGGTAATAGTTTGACAGTGACGAGTTCGCAAAATTTGACATACTTGATTTTGATACATTTGTTTCGCTTACATCAATTTCGGTCAATTTTTTTAATCCGTTTCGTATTCCGCTGTTTTGAAACATTGAACCGGCATAAAGTGTTGCTTTGATTTTTGTGAAGGGTGGGTCAAATAATTCATCCGTCCAGGACGGATTAGCAAATTTTCTTCGCCAATCTCCTCCCGTTCCGTCTGAACAGTAAGTGCTCCAAAACCTGTTATGCTCGTTTTGCTTTCCGTTTTCGTAACCCTCTGTTATACCCTCGCTATATGCATTCATATACATCGGTCGCAAAGCGGAAGCCATTTCTGCGGGTTTGTATGTCTGCTCTGTGTTGTTCAAGTCACGAAGCTCATAGGCTATATCCTTATAATGTATATCTTCGGTTACTACCTTTGCCATCAGTAACTCACCTCGTCTCCGTTGGGAAGTGATGCGAGAACATCTTGTATAATTTCTGTTTTATCTTCTTCTGTCCAGTAATCTTCACCGCGTCGTGGTGTATATCCGTCAGCTCCTGTGTCGCCCTTTTCGCCCTGAATGCCCTGAGGGCCAACATCACCGGTGTCTCCTTTGTCTCCTTTGTCTCCGTGATTTCCTTTGTTTCCGTTGCGGACCTCGAAGGTGGTTGTGTCGCCGTTTGTCAGGGTTACAGTAAAGACATTAAGGCCACCGTCTTCGGTTGATGTAGCGGTTTGCTCTATCTTGTCAATAACAACCTTGTCGATGATATCGTTCACCCAATCGGGGTGGGCGATGCCCGGCTGTGTTTCGTTTGTTTGGATTGATTCGTCAATCGCCACATTAAAAATTGCGGATTTACCGATTGCATCATCAATGTATGCGCGGACTTCAAGCTTTCCGAAACCGACGGTATCAACGTCGTAAGCCTCGGGTGTCCATGTGAGGGTGTCCCCGTTGCGGGATATAGGCACGGAATATGTTGTTCCGTCGGGGCGTGAATAGATAATTCTGTATTCGGCGTTTTCTTCAATCCAGCCGGATATGTCGATGTTAATTGTTCTGAATTTATTTTCTCCGGCCTTTCCCAGAGAAATGAAATCGCTGTTGTCTGTAACGTGTGTTGTTTTTGTTCGTTTGTTCATTTAATCTTCCTTTCTTTTTGTTGGTTGTGCTTTGTGTATTCTTGCGTTTTCAAACTATTTGCCTAAGGTATGCTCATGCCTGATCCTCCTCTGTGCTGATATCATTTTGGATGATGTTGACAGATATTACCACAACTCTGAATTGTTGTCAATACTAAAAAGGCAATTTAAAATCTGTAAAATATTTATTGTGTAAAAAACAAAATTGTGGTACAATAATAATTATTAAAATGGTGATTTTTGGGCGAAATAATTTATTGTGAGGTAGAAGTATGAAAAAGGTAATGCTGGTTTTCGGAACAAGACCCGAAGCAATCAAAATGTGTCCTCTTGTTAATGAGTTAAAAAACAGAAAAGGAATTGAAACCGTTGTATGTGTAACCGGTCAGCACCGGCAGATGCTTGACCAGGTTCTGGATGCATTTGATGTAACGCCTGATTTCGACCTTTCCGTTATGAAGGACAAGCAGACTTTGTTTGATATAACAACAAATATACTTATGAAAATTAAAGACGTTCTGGAAGAGGTAAAACCGGATGTCGTTCTTGTCCACGGAGATACGTCAACAACGTTTGTAACAGCTCTTGCATGTTTCTATTTGCAGATTCCTGTCGGACACGTTGAGGCAGGACTCCGTACATATAACATATACAGCCCGTTTCCTGAGGAATTTAACCGTCAGGCGGTATCTATCGTTTCAAAATACAACTTTGCACCAACCGAAATGTCAAAGAAGAATCTTCTCGCGGAAGGACGCGACGAAGCGGCAATTTATGTTACCGGAAACACTGCCATTGACGCGCTCAAAACAACAGTCCGTGAGGACTATAACCACGCTGAGCTCGATTGGGCAAAGGGGAGCCGCCTTATTATGATTACGGCACACCGCCGCGAAAACTTGGGTGAGCCGATGCACAATATGTTCCGCGCAATCCGTCGCATAATTGATGAAAACCCCGATGTTAAGGCTATATACCCGATTCATATGAATCCGCTTGTTCGTAAGGCGGCGGATGAGGAACTTGGAGATTGTGACAGAATTCACATCATTGAGCCGCTTGAAGTTCTTGATTTCCATAACTTCCTTGCAAGGAGCTTCTTGATTCTTACCGATTCCGGCGGAATTCAGGAAGAGGCTCCGTCTCTCGGAAAACCTGTTCTCGTTATGCGCGATACAACAGAGCGTCCTGAGGGCATTGCGGCAGGAACTCTGAAACTTGTCGGCACGGATGAAGAAGTCATCTACAATAACTTCAAGCTTCTCCTTGAAAATGAAGATGAATATAACGCGATGTCTCGTGCAAGCAATCCGTATGGTGATGGCTTTGCAAGTAAGCGTATTGCAGATATTCTGGAAGGTAAATAGATAGGTCACAGCACACAATGTAAATTTTGGCAGGTGATTTTGAAATAGCCGTTGCGGTTTTTGCCTGTTATTTGGCAGAAAAGCTCGAAAGATGGTAAATAATCTATTGAAATTGCAGTCAAAACACTATATAATATAAATATTGAACAGAAAATTTTTGGTAGGAGAGTTTAACGTATGATAAAGGAAAGTATGGAGTTTCTCAAAGGATATGACCCTGCGGTCGGCAATGCTATCGAAGCAGAGTACAACAGACAGCGCGGTGGTATTGAGCTTATTGCATCGGAAAACTTTGTAAGCCCGGCGGTTCTTGCTGCTGCGGGCACTGTTCTTACAAATAAGTATGCAGAAGGCCTTCCGGGTAAGCGTTACTACGGCGGTTGCGAGTGTGTTGACGTTGTTGAACGTCTTGCACAGGAAAGAGCGCTTGAACTTTTTCGCGCAGACCACGTTAACGTTCAGCCGCACAGCGGTGCTTCTGCAAATATGGCGGTTTATTTTGCGCTCGTAAAACCGGGTGATACGGTTATGGGTATGAATCTCAGTGAGGGTGGCCACCTTACTCACGGCAGCCCTGTAAATATGTCCGGTTCATACTTTAACATCGTTCCGTACGGTGTTGACCCCGAAACGCATCGCATTGATTACGACAAGCTTGAAAAGACGGCAAAAGAATGTCAGCCGAAAATGATTATTGCAGGTGCTTCTGCATATCCGCGCATTATCGACTTTGAGCGCTTTGCTCACATCGCAAAGTCTGTCGGCGCATACTTTGTAGTGGATATGGCTCACATTGCAGGTCTTGTAGCTGCCGGTGTTCATCCGAGCCCTGTCCCGTATGCTGATGTTGTAACAACAACGACTCACAAGACTCTCCGCGGCCCGCGCGGCGGTATCATCCTCTGTAAGGAAGAACTTGCAAAGCAGATTGATAAGGCTGTTTTTCCGGGCACGATGGGCGGCCCGCTTATGCACATAATCGCAGCAAAGGCAGTTTGCTTCGGTGAGGCATTGAAGCCTGAGTTCACAGCATATCAGAAGAAGGTTGTCGCAAATGCATCAGCTCTTGCAAATGCACTTTTGCAGTGCGGCTTTGACCTTGTTTCCGGCGGTACGGATAACCACCTTATGCTCGTTGACCTGCGCAAGTTCAGCATTACAGGCAAAGAGCTTGAACATCGCCTCGACGAGGTCGGAATCACGCTCAATAAGAATGCTATCCCGAACGATCCTGAGAAGCCGTTCGTTACAAGTGGCGTAAGAATCGGCACACCTGCTGTTACAAGCCGAGGTCTCGGCGAAACAGATATGGCAGAGATTGCACGTCTTATCCACCTTACGGCAACTGCGTTTGAAACAAAGAAGGATTATATCCGCGAGTGTGTAGATGCACTTTGCGCAAAGTATCCGCTTTATTAAGTTATTATCCGGCGCACGCATCGGTATCGGTGCGTGCGCTGTGAATATAAGGAAAGGAGGGTTTTTCTGTGGAAATGTACAGACCTCTTGCAGATAAGATACGACCGGATTGCATTGACGATGTTTTTGGACAAAAGCATATTCTCGGCGAAAACGGAATACTTCGCAGAATAATCCTCACGGGCCAGATTCCCAATATGGTGTTTTACGGCCCGAGCGGTGTGGGAAAAACTACTGTTGCGGGGATAATTGCAAAGCATACCTCGCGCGAGTTTAAAAAACTGAATGCAACGACCGCATCAATAAACGATATAAAAGAAATAGTTTCGGGGATAGATACGCTTCTTGCACCAAACGGAGTTCTTCTGTATATTGATGAGATACAGTATTTCAATAAAAAACAGCAACAGTCGCTTCTTGAATTTATGGAAAACGGAAAGCTTACTATAATAGCTTCAACCACCGAAAATCCGTATTTTTATGTATATAGCGCAATTCTTTCCCGCGCAACTGTGTTCGAATTCAAAACAATAGAGCCCTGTGATGTTCTTCTTGCAATAGACCGAGCTGTATCGAAATTGGGTGAAGAAGCCGTGTTTGAAGAAGGCGTCACCTCGCATATTTCAAACGCGTGCGGCGGTGATATCCGGAAAGCTCTTAATGCGATAGAACTTCTGTATGACAGTGCCGGGCGCAAAGATGGAAAAGCTTATATAACAATAGAAGATGCAAAAATCGTCACGCAGCGCAGTGCTATGAGGGCTGACCGCGACGGAGATGCGCACTTTGATATTATGTCGGCGCTTCAGAAATCCGTCCGTGGCTCTGACCCTGACGCGGCGGTGTATTATCTTGCACAGCTTCTGGAAGCGGGGGATATGCTTTCTGCATGCCGCAGGCTTCTTGTTATTGCAAGTGAGGATGTCGGTCTTGCATACCCTCAGGCAATATCTGTTGTGAAGGCCTGCGTTGACAGCGCGTTGCAGCTTGGGCTTCCGGAAGCGCGGATTCCGCTTGCGGAAGCGGCGATATTCCTTGCAACATCGCCAAAGTCAAACTCTGCAATCTGCGCAATAGACGCAGCGCTTTCCGATATAAGAAACGGGAAAGGCGGCGAGGTTCCGTCCCATCTTCGTGATGCGCACTATTCCGGAGCTTCAAAGCTCGGTCGCGGAACTGCATATAAATATCCCCATTCCTACAAAAATCATTGGGTGGAGCAAACCTATCTGCCTGATGAAATAAAGGACAGAAAGTATTATGAATATGGCGATAATAAGATAGAAAAAGCCACAGAAAACTATTGGAAAGAAATAAAGAAATGAATTTTAGCTTGGCAAGAAATTGTCAGGCTAAAAAAATGTTAGAAACTAACAAAATTACTATTGAAAAATAGAAAAATATGTTGTATAATAAGTTTGTATGTTAATTTGTAACTATTTTGTTGTTAGAAACTAACAAAAGGTGTTGGTAAAATGAACGACAGACGCAAACTTATTGACAACTATATACAGGAGCATAATGAAGTTACGCTTTCTTCGCTTCGCGAGCTTGTGCCGGACGTCTCTGAAATGACCATTCGCCGCGACCTTGAAGCTCTTGAAGCAAAAGGAAAAATCCTTCGCGTCCACGGCGGTGCGCGCTCACTCAAAGCGATAAATATGCTTGTTGAAGATGCGTTTTCAAAACGTTCTTCCGAGAATGTAAATCAGAAGCGCATTATTGCTGAAAAAGCACTGACACTCGTTGAAAACAACAGCTCTGTTTATATTGACGCCGGAAGTACAACGATGATGCTTGCAGAAATGCTTCCCGATAAGAACCTTCTTGTGTCTACCTGTGGTATAAATATTGCGGTGGAGCTTATGCGTCAGGAGAACAGCAGAGTAAATCTCATTGGCGGGGAAGTCAATAAAAATAACATTTCAACATACGGTCCGGAAGCAAGAGTTGCTATGGAGAATATAAATATAGATGTAGCGTTCGTTGCATCGACCGCGTTTTCACCCAAGAGCGGATTTACGTGCGGAAATGTTCACGACTGTGAACTTAAACGTGAAGCACTCAGCCGCGCAACACTCAAGGTCATCCTTATGGACAGCGCAAAGGTCGGAACTATAATGCCGTACACCTTTGCCCGTCCGGGTGATATAGATGTTCTGATATCCGACGACGGCTTGTCAGAGGAAATCCGTTCCTTCTTTGAAGAGAACGGAACACAGGTTTTGTAAATTTTGAAAGGAGAAATACATAATGAAGACAAAAGCATTAAGACTCTACGGCAAAAACGATTTAAGACTCGAAGAGTTCGAGCTCCCGAAAATCAGCGACGACGAAATTCTCGCTGAGGTCATCACAGACAGCGTCTGTATGTCCAGCTATAAGGCAGCTCTTCAGGGTGGAGACCACAAGCGTGTTCCGGATGATGTTTCCGAAAACCCCATCATCATCGGTCACGAGTTCTGCGGCGTCATCCGCGAAGTCGGCGCAAACTGGAAAAACAAGTTCAAAGAAGGACAGAAGTTCTCCATCCAGCCGGCTATCAACTGGAAGGGAAGCCTCGGCGCTCCCGGATACTCTTACCAGTATTGCGGCGGTTGCGCAACATTTGCGATAATCCCCGCTGAGGTTATGCTTTCTGACGCTCTCCTTGATTATAACGGAGACGCTTATTTCTACGGCTCACTTGCTGAGCCGATGTCCTGCATCGTTGGCGGCTACCACGCATTCTTCCACACAAAGGCAGGCTCTTATCAGCACGAGATGGATATCCGCGAAGGCGGCAATGTCATCATCATGGCAGGTGCAGGCCCGATGGGTCTCGGCGCTGTTGACTATGCAGTCCATGCTGACAGAAAGCCGGCTCTCGTTGTCTGCACAGATATCGACGATGCCCGTCTTGAACGCGCAAAGGCTCTTCTTACTCCCGAGGATGCAGCAAAGAACGGCGTTAAGCTCGTATATGTAAATACAAACAACTGCGAGGATGCAAAGCAGTATCTTATGGATCTCACAGACGGTCACGGCTATGATGATGTTATGATTATGGCACCTGTCAAGCCTGTTTGCGAGCTTGCAGACTCTGTTCTTGCATACGACGGCTGTGCAAACTTCTTTGCAGGCCCGACAAACCACGAGTTCTCCGCAATGGTTAACTTCTACAACATCCACTACAATGCAACACACTACATCGGTACATCCGGCGGTAACACAGACGATATGAGAGAGTCTCTCTCCCTTATGGAGACAGGAAGAATCAACCCGGCTGTTATGATTACACACGTCGGCGGTATCGACAGTGCAAAGGATACAACACTCAACCTCCCGAACATCAAGGGCGGAAAGAAGCTCATCTACACACATATCAATATGCCGATGACAGCTATTGACGATTTCGCAGAGCTCGGCAAGACAGATCCGTTCTTTGCCGGACTGGCTGAAATCACAGCACGCAATAACGGTCTCTGGTGTGCAGAGGCAGAAAAGTACTTGCTTGAAAACAAATAGCGAAAGGAGAAAATAAATATGGCAACACCTGTTATAATGCCGCGTCAGGGACAGTCAGTTGAAAGCTGCATCATCTCCAAGTGGCATAAGAAGGTAGGGGATATGGTCGCAGAGGGCGACACACTCTTCTCCTATGAAACAGATAAGGCAAGCTTTGACGAGGTCGCAAAGGTCTCCGGTAAGATGCTTGCAATCTTCTATGAAGAGGGCGACGATGTAGAGTGCCTTCTCAACGTATGCGTAATCGGTAACGATGGCGAAAGCACAGCAGAGTTTGCACCCGCAGGTGCAGAAGCTCCGGCTCCTGTTGCAGCAGAAGCTCCGGCTGCGGCTCCCGCACCGGTTGCGGTAGCACCCGCAGCAGCTCCGGTCGACCCGGGCAACTGTGCACCCGTTATAATGCCGCGCCAGGGACAGTCAGTTGAAAGCTGCATCATCTCCAAGTGGCATAAGAAGGTAGGGGATATGGTCGCAGAAGGCGACACACTCTTCTCCTACGAAACAGATAAAGCAAGCTTTGACGAAGTTTCAAAGCTTTCCGGTAAGATGCTCGCAATCTTCTTTGAAGAGGGCGACGATGTGGAATGTCTCCTCAACGTTTGTGTTATCGGTGAAGACGGTGCACATCCGGAAGCATTTAACCCGAATGCAGCAGCTGCTCCGGCAGCAGAGGCAGCTCCGGTCGCAGTAGCAACGGTTGCAGCTCCGGCAGCAGTTGTTTCCACAGCAAGCGCTGACGGAAACTTAAAGATTTCTCCGCGTGCAAAGATGCTCGCTGAAAAGACATTTGCAGACATCTCTCTTGCAACACCCACAGGCCCGAACGGCAGAATCATCGAGCGCGATGTTGAGCGTCTCATCTCTGAGGGCAAGGTAGTAACTCCTGCGGCTGCAGAAGCACTCGGTAAGGGTCTTGTCGGCACAGGTCTCGGCGGAAGAGTTACAACTGCGGATATCGCAGCAGCAGGCTCTGCTCCGGCAACAGCAGAAGCTCCCGCAGCAACAGCAGCAGTGGCTGCTCCGGTTGCAGACTTCGAAGAAGTTCCGATGTCCAACATCCGCAAGGTTATTGCAAAGTCAATGTCTGCATCACTTACAGAGATGGCTCAGCTCACTCTCAACACATCCTTCGATGCAACATCTATCCTTAAATACCGCAAGCTCTTGAAGGAAAAGGGCGAGGCTCTCGGTATGGAGAAGGTAACTCTCAACGATATGATTCTCTATGCTGTATCCCGCACAATCCTCAAACACAGAGATATCAATGCTCACCTTATCGACAATAAGATGAGACTCTTCAACAACGTTCACCTCGGCGTTGCATGTGATACACCGCGCGGCCTTATGGTTCCGACAGTATTCAATGCAAATAAGATGTCCTTAAAGGAAATCTCCGCTGAGTCAAAGCGTGTTACAGGTATGTGCCGTGACGGTGCTTGCAGCCCGGATCTCTTGAAGGGTGCATCATTCACCATCACAAACCTCGGAAGCCTCGGTATCGAGAGCTTTACTCCTGTTATCAACCCGCCGCAGACAGCAATCCTCGGTGTTTGCGGAACAGAAACAAAGGTACGCGCAAAGGGTGGCGAGATTACAACATACCAGGCAATGGGTCTCTCGCTCACATTTGACCATAGAGCAGTTGACGGTGCTCCCGCTGCTAAGTTCTTAAAGGATCTCTGCGAAGCACTTGAAAACTTTGAAATGCTCTTGGGTGCATAAGAAAGGAGATTTACCCCAATGTATGATTTAGTTGTATTAGGCGGCGGTCCTGCGGGATACCTTGCAGCAGAGCGTGCATCTGCTGAGGGAATGAGCGTTTGCCTTATCGAAAAGCGCTTTCTCGGTGGTGTCTGCCTCAATGAGGGCTGCATCCCGACAAAGACATTCTTAAACTCCGCAAAGATTTACGACCACACGGTTCACGGCGCAGCTTTCGGTGTCAGCGCAAGCGATGTAAAGATTGACCATAAGGCAGTCGTTGCACGTAAGAACGACGTCCGTTCAAAGCTCGTTTCCGGCATTGCTGCTGCACTCCGCGCAGGCAAGGTCAAGGTTGTCGAGGCTGAGGGCAAAATCGTCGGCAAGAGCGAAGGCTTTGATGTAAGCGCAAACGGAGAGATATTCTCCGGTAAGAAGCTTCTCATTACAACAGGCTCTTCTGCTGTTGTTCCGCCGATTCCCGGTCTTAAAGAAGTTATAGCATCAGGCTTTGCTATGACAAACCGTGAAATTCTCGATATGGAAGAAGTTCCGAAGACTCTTGCAGTTATCGGCGGTGGCGTTATCGGTCTTGAAATGGCGTCCTACTTCAACTCAATCGGTTCAAAGGTAACCGTTGTTGAAATGATGCCGAAGATTGCGGGCCCGACAGACGGCGAAATTTCTTCAATTCTTCTCAAAAACTACACGAACAAAGGCATCACATTTGAACTTGGCGCGAAGGTTACAGCATTTGGCGAAGGCACAGTTGAGTTTGAAAAAGACGGAAAGAAGACAACTCTCAATGTAGACAAGGTCCTCGTTTCCATCGGCCGCCGTGCAGAGACTGCAAATATCGGCCTTGAAACTCTCGGTGTTGAAACAAACCGCAGCGCTATCGTAACTGACGATTTCGGCAGAACAAATGTTCCCGGCGTATATGCAGCAGGCGACGTAAACGGCAAGTCAATGCTCGCTCACACTGCATACCGCGAAGCAGAAGTCTGCATCAACCATATGATGGGCAAGAACGACCGTATGCGCTATAATGCAATTCCGGCTGTTATCTATACAAATCCTGAGGTTGCAAGTGTCGGTGAAACAGAAGAGAGCGCAAAGGCAAAGGGAATTGCTTATAAGAAGTCTTCCGTAAGTATGATGTACAGCGGCCGTTATATGGCGGAGAATACAGAGTACGACGGTATCTGCAAGGTTCTCGCAGAAGAAAAGACAGGAAAGATTATCGGCGTTCATATGCTCGGTACATATGCGTCTGAAATTATCTTCTCCGCGGCAATGATGGTAGAGTGCGAGATGCGCGTTTCCGATGTTAAGGAATTCGTGTTCCCGCATCCGACCGTTTGTGAAATAGTACGTGAAGCAATATTCAAAATGAAATAAGAAAGAAGGAGTTTTAAAATGCCTAAGTCACAATTTCTCGATCCAAATGAAGTTAGAAAAAGCAGCTTTTTAAGCTTTACTGACATCCCGGTAAACCAGTACAACAAGACAATCAAAGAAGAGAGCAAGATCTACACAAAGGCTGATTTTATGCGCATCTATCGCGATATGGCAATCATCCGTGAGTTCGAGACAATGCTCTACGAAATCAAGACAACAAACCACTACAACGGTGTTGACTATTCCAACCCCGGTCCTGCTCACCTTTCAACAGGTCAGGAAGCATCAGCCGTAGGTCAGGCTTACCTCCTCGGCGTTGATGACTACATTTTCGGTTCACACAGAAGCCACGGTGAAATCCTTGCAAAGGGTCTCTCCTGCATCGAGAAGCTTTCAGACGATGAGCTCTACAAGATTATGTCAGAGTTCTTCGATGGCGATATTCTCCGCGTAGTTGAAGGCAGAAAGTACGACAAGAAGGACGTTAAGTCCCTCGCTATCGACTTCCTCATCTACGGTGCTCTTGCAGAAATCTTTGCACGTACAACAGGCTTTAACCGCGGTCTTGGCGGTTCAATGCACGCATTCTTCACTCCGTTTGGTATTTACCCGAACAACGCTATCGTTGGTGGTTCTGCTACAATCGCTCTCGGTGGTTCGCTCTTTAAGAAGGTAAACGAAAAGAAGGGTATCGTTGTATGTAACATCGGTGACGCTTCTCTCGGTTGCGGTCCGGTTCTCGAGGCTCTTAACATGGCAGGTATGGACCAGATCCGTCAGCTTTGGGATGAGAGCCACAACAGCGGTCTCCCGGTTCTCTTCAACATCTTCGACAATATGTACGGTATGGGTGGTCAGACATTCGGCGAAACAATGGCATACGGTATGCCGGCTCGCCTCGGTGCAGGCTTCAGCCCGACACAGATGCACGCAGAGCGTGTTGACGGTTACAACCCGCTTGCAGTTATCGATGCAATGCGCAGAAAGAAAGAAATCCTCGAAAACGGCGACGGTCCGGTTCTCCTCGACGTTCTTACATACCGCGTAACAGGTCACTCACCGTCCGACGCATCAAGCTATCGTACACAGGAAGAAATCGATGCTTGGATCGAGCAGGATGTTCTCAAAGCATACAGTGCAAAGCTCATTGATGCTAAGGTTGCAACAAAAGAAGAGTTTGATGCTATCCTTGCTGATGTTAAGGATCTCATCACACGTGCTTGTGCTCTTGCTGTTGATGACAGCGTATCTCCGCGTATGGACCTTAAGAAAGAGCCGGATATGATCGAAAAGCTCATGTTCTCCAACCAGAAGGTAGAGAAGATGGAAGATCGTAAGCCCGACGTTCTTATGCCGAAGGAAGAGAACCCGAGAGTTAAGCAGATTGCAAAGAAAGAGCGTTTTGCATTTGATGCAAACGGCAAGCCTGTTTCCAAGAATAAGGTTTACCAGCTCCGCGACGGTCTCTTTGAGGCTATTCTCGATAAGTTCTATGAAGATCCGACTCTCGTTGCATACGGTGAAGATAACCGTGACTGGGGTGGCGCATTCGCTGTTTACCGCGGTCTCACAGAAGCTCTTCCGTATCATCGCTTCTTCAACTCACCGATTTCCGAAGCTGCTATCGTTGGTAGTGCAGTAGGTTACGCTATGACAGGCGGCCGCGCAATCGTTGAGCTTATGTACTGTGACTTCCTTGGCCGTGCAGGCGACGAAATCTTCAACCAGCTTGCAAAGTGGCAGTCAATGAGTGCGGGCATTCTCAAAATGCCGGTTGTTCTCCGTATCTCTGTCGGTTCCAAGTACGGCGCACAGCACTCTCAGGACTGGTCATCCATGATCGCTCACGTTCCGGGTCTCAAGTGCGTATTCCCGACAACTCCGTACGATGCAAAGGGTCTTATGAATGCTGCTCTTGCAGGCACTGACCCGGTAATCTTCTTCGAAAGCCAGAGAATCTACGACGTCGGCGAACAGTTCCACGAAGGTGGCGTTCCGGAAGGCTACTACGAAATTCCGATCGGTGAGCCGGATGTCAAGGTTGTCGGCTCCGATGTCACAATCCTCACAATCGGTGCAACACTTTACCGTGCTCTTGATGCAGCTAAGATCCTCAAAGAGAAGTACAACATCTCTGCTGAGGTTATCGATGCAAGATCTATCGTTCCGTTCAACTACGATAAGGTTATCGAGTCTGTCAAGAAGACAGGTAAGCTCGTTATCGCATCTGATGCTTGTGCTCGCGGCTCTATTATCAAGGATATGGCTCAGACAATCACAGAAACCTGCTTCGACTACCTCGATGCACCTGTTGCAACAGTCGGCGCACGTAACTGGATCACTCCGTGCTACGAGCTCGATGCAGACTTCTTCCCGCAGGCAGAGTGGATCATTGATGCAATCCACCAGAGAATTATGCCGATTCCGGGACACACACCGACAAACAACTTCTCAGAAAACGAAGAGCTTCGTCGTTCTAAGTTTGGTGTATGATTTTTCTCGTAAGTAACAGTTCTGACCCTTGCTTTAATCTTGCCCTTGAAGAAACATTGCTTCGCGAGTGTGGCGATGAGGTGTTTATGCTCTGGCAGAATGACAACACAATAGTTGTCGGCAAAAATCAGAACACACTTGCCGAGATAGATTATGACTATGTAAAAGAAAACGGTATTCGCGTCGTCCGCCGTATAACCGGCGGAGGCGCGGTGTACCACGATATGGGAAACGTTAATTTTACATACATTACAAGCTGTGACGGGGAGTGGGAAAGTGATTTTTCGCGCTTTGCCCGCCCCGTCATTCTTGCTCTTTCCGAGCTTTCAATATCAGCTTCTGTTTCCGGCAGAAATGATATAGTGGCAGACGGCAAGAAAATCTCAGGCAATGCACAGACGGTAGTGAACGGACGCATTCTTCATCACGGAACAATTCTGCTTGATACAAACTTTGAAATTCTCACAAAAGCGCTTATACCCGACCCGAGAAAGATAAAAAGCAAAGGAATAAAATCCGTTGCTTCAAGAGTGGGGAATGTAAGCGAAATTGCCGGCAGAAAGGTTTCTGCGGACGAACTCATCCGATTTGTAAAGAGTAAAGTTGAAGAGCTTTACAATGGACAGGCTTGCGAAATACCCGCGGAGTTCATAAAAAAAGCAGAAAAACTTGCAGACGAGAAATACAGAACGTGGGAATGGAACTTCGGATATTCTCCGAAATATACCTTCGCAAAAAGTGAAAAGTTCGATGCAGGTATAGTCGAAGTAAGCTTTGAAGTCAGCGACGGCAAAATCACAGCCGTAAAATTTTCGGGTGATTTTTTCGGGATGAAGGACGTTGAAGACATCGAAAAAGCGCTTTGCGGTGTTCCGCATAGGGAAGAGACGATATCTGATGTGTTGAATAAATTCAAATTAAGTGACTATTTTGGCAAGATAGAGCCAGGAGAGCTCCTTAAAATACTGATATAGGGAGGACCGTTTAATGAAAGCGGTAATGTACGGTGCAGGAAATATCGGACGCGGCTTTATAGGAGAGCTTTTCTCCTTGTCCGGTTATTCCGTAGCATTTATTGATGTAAATAAAGAAATCATAGGCGAGCTCAATTCGCGCGGCGAATATACAGTTGAAGTTCTTTCAAACGAGAGCAACGAGGAAATTTTAGTCAAGAACGTTTCCGGTGTTGACGGTATGGATGCAGATGCTGTTGCAAAGGCGATTGCAGAGTGTGATGTTATGGCAACTGCTGTCGGTGTAAACATCCTTCCGCGAATTGTCGGAAACATCGCAAAGGGACTTTCACTTCGCTGGAAAAACGGAAACAAAACTCCGCTCAATATCATAATCTGCGAAAATCTTATTGATGCTGATAAGTTCCTTGCAAAATCGGTAAAAGAACTTCTTTCAGATGATGAGAAGAAGCTTTTTGACGAGCTTATCGGAACGGTCGAGGCATCTATCGGACGTATGGTTCCCATCCAGACTCCGGAGATGACAAAGAACGATATTCTCCGCGTCTGTGTAGAGCCGTTCTGCAACCTTATTGTTGATAAAGACGGCTTCAAGGGAGAAATACCCAACATTACAAATATGTCGGCATTTGCGCCGTTCAGACTCTATATTGAGCGTAAACTGTTCCTCCATAATATGGGACACTCGCTCACAGCATATCTCGGAAACCTTAAAGGTTATGAGTATATCTGGCAGGCAATAGAGGATACAGAGATTGAAGTAATGGCAATGCGCGCAATGTGCGAGTCGGCCCTTGCTCTTTCTATCCGCTATAATGTGCCGTTTAAGGACCTTTACGAGCACGTAGAAGACCTTCTTTACAGATTTACGAATAAGAAGCTTGGCGACACTGTTTTCCGCGTAGGACGCGATTTAAACCGCAAACTCTCGCCTGAGGACAGAATTGTCGGTGCAATCCATTCCTGCTTAGAGGCAGGTGTTAAGCCGTATGCGCTCTATGCTGCATATGCGGCAGCACTCAACTTCTCGGCAGACGATGCATCAAAGCTTCCGGCAGAAGAGGTTATGCAGAATATCTCAAAGCTTGACCCGGCATCCTGCGAGTATAAAGAAATCCTTGAATTTGTAAACGTTCTCAAAAACGGCGGAACAGTCCGTGATATGATA
>JAFYPW010000058.1 GCA_017559985.1 Oscillospiraceae bacterium
AAAAGCTCGGAATTGAGCTTCCGCTGATGGTGAAGCTTGCATCATCTTTCGGAGGCGGCGTTGCAGGAACGCGCGAAATGTGCGGCACGGTAAGCGGAATGCTTCTTGTTGCAGGGCTTATCCGCGGATATTCCGATGCGTCTGCACGTGAGGAGAAGCAGGAGCATTATGCTTTCTGTCGTTCCCTTATGGATGAATTTGCAGCCGTAAACGGCTCGATTATATGCCGCGAGCTTCTCCGGATGCAAAAAGACGGAGAGTCAAAGAAACTTTCCTGTCGCGAGCTTTGTATTCTCGCAGCAGATATTTTAGCGGAGAAAGCGGATATATAAATACAAAATACCGTAGGTTTGAACTCCTGCGGTATTTGCGTTTTTCAGGCAGATTTGATATAATTGCAAACGGAGGGATTTTTATGGATTATCTTAAAGCTATGGGCGCCCGTGCAAAAGCAGCGGCAAGTCAGTTGAATCTCTTGGATGATGATGATAAAAACCGCGCGCTTGTCTTCGCGGCAAAAATGCTTGTTGAAAATAAGGACAAAATCATTTCTGCAAATGAAAAAGATGTCAAAGCGGCTAAAAGCTCGGGAATGTCAGACGCCCTTGTGGACAGGCTTGCACTTTCTGAAAAAAGAATTTCGCAGATGAGCGAGGGCCTTATGCAGATAGCGGAGCTTTCCTCTCCGCTTGGCGAAATTATATCAGAAACGACAAGACCGAACGGTCTTCTTATACAGGAAAAGCGCGTTCCGATAGGCGTTATAGGAATAATTTACGAGTCGCGCCCGAATGTTACGGCGGATGCTTTCGGACTATGCTTTAAAACGGGAAATGCAGTCATTCTGCGTGGTGGAAGTGATGCGATAAACTCAAATATTGCGATTGCTGATACTCTTCGCAAAGCTATTTCGGAGTGCGGAATAAACGGAGATGCCATACAGCTTGTGACGGACACCTCACGCGAGACCGTGCGCGAGCTTATGCGGCTTAACGGGTATATAGACGTGCTCATTCCGCGAGGGGGAGCAGGTCTTATAAGAACCGTTGTTGAGACAAGCACCCTTCCCGTTATCGAGACCGGCACGGGAAACTGCCATATTTATGTTGATGAAACTGCCGACCTTGATATGGCGTGTAAAATAATAATAAACGCAAAGACACAACGGTTTGGTGTATGCAATGCGTGTGAGTCACTTGTTGTTCACGAGGCTGTTGCGGGAGAGGCGATTCCCAAAATAGTCGCAGAACTTCGCGACAAAGGTGTTGAGATTCGCGCGGATGAAAAAGCGCGCACATATGTTTCTGACCTTAAAGCTGCGCTTGAAATTGACTGGGGAAGGGAATATCTTGATGCGGTAATTTCGCTGAAAGTGGTTTCGGATATCGACGAGGCGATTGCGCATATAAACAAATACAACACGAAGCACTCTGAGGCGATTATCACAGAGAACGAAAAAAATGCAGAAAAGTTTCTTGCCGAGGTGGATGCGGCGGCTGTGTATGTAAACGCCTCAACGCGTTTTACCGACGGGTTTGAGTTCGGCTTCGGTGCGGAAATCGGAATCAGTACGCAAAAACTTCACGCAAGAGGGCCCATGGGCCTGCGCGCGCTGACCTCGACGAAATATCAGATACGCGGAAACGGACAGATAAGAGGATAATAAAAAAGCCTTTCGGAAGAAACCGAAAGGCTTTTTGTTTTAAAAATTAGTCGTTAACGTAGGGAAGAAGCGCAATGTGACGAGCACGCTTGATAGCTTCTGTAACCTGACGCTGATGTGCAGCGCAAACGCCGGTCATGCGGCGCGGAAGAATTTTGCCGCGCTCGGAAGTAAACCTGCGAAGACGTGCAGTATCCTTATAATCGATATAGCTAACCTTGTCGGCGCAGAACGGGCAAACCTTCTTGCGCTTACGGTTTTTGAGGTTTTTATCCATCTTTAAGGTCCTCCTTTATTCAAAAATCAGAATGGAAGTTCGCCGTCATCACCGATGAGCTCTTCAAAATCAGAGCCGGAAGATGTGGCGTTAAGGCCGCCTCCAATTGACGGAGCGGACATATCCGGAGCCGGAGAGAAGGAAGACGGAGCGGAATCACGCTTTGAATCAGCGAAGAAACACTCGTCTGCAACAACTTCACAAGCTGTGCGGTTATTTCCGTCACGGTCCTTGTAAGAACGAACCTGAAGCCTGCCGCTTACAGCAACAAGCTGACCCTTTGTAAACCACTTTGAAACGAATTCTGCGGTATTGCGCCATGCAACAATGTTTATGAAGTCGACGTTCTGCTGGTTATCGTCACGGCGGGAAAAGCCGCGGTCAACAGCGAGAGAGAACGATGCGACGGGAACATCAGCCTGTGTATGGCGAAGTTCAGGGTCGCGGGTGAGTCTGCCCATAAGTATTACCTTATTTAACATAACAGCTCTACCTCCTTATGCAATGTCGTCTTTGCAGATGATGATCGAGCGCATGATGCCTTCTGTAATCTTGAAGACACGGTCAAGCTCTGCCGGGAAAGACGGAACGCACTCAAAATCGAAGAGTACGTAGTAGCCCTCGTTCATGTCGTTGATGGGATATGCAAATCTGCGCTTGCCCCACTCATCAACATTGACAAGAGTACCGTTCTTTTCAACGAGAGCCTTGAACTTTGCAACGAGTTCTGCAATAGCTTCTTCGCCAAGCTCAGAGTTGATGATGAATACTGTTTCGTACTTTGCGCTTACTTTTGCCATGTTAAAACACCTCCTTTTGGACTTGTGGCCCCCATGAACTATTTGGGAGCAAGGATGAAAGCATTGCACCGGGGTGC
>JAFYPW010000059.1 GCA_017559985.1 Oscillospiraceae bacterium
ATTACCGGACGAGAAGGCGGAGATACTTTATCGTTTGGTCGAAAAATATATCCTGAATAGAAACAAAGGACATTCCTCGCTTTCGCTCGAAGAACTTGGGGAATTGGTAAGGAGTGAACTCTGTGGCGTTTGCGAGAAAAAGGACAACTAAAAGCGGGAAAGTGTTTTATGAGATATCAGTAAGTCGTGGGAGAGGTATGTCGAGGCTAACAACTCGATGGTATCCACCTGAGGGTTGGAGTCAAAAAGCAATTGAACGCGAGTTGACAAAGGTTTCTGTAAAATTTGAGCAGGACTGCAAATCGGGAATGGTGTTGAGTCGTAGCGAGCGAAAGGCTTATGAAGAGGAGCAGAAAAAAGAAAACGCCAAAATTAAGACATTTAAGCAATATTGCGAAGCAGTATTTATGGCGGAACTCGGCATAAGATGTTCGGAAAACACCCGCTTTTCGTATCAAACAATGCTTGATACATGGATATATCCCGCTTTCGGAGATTTGAAAATTTCAGAGATAACAGCCGCCACGATTTCTGCGCTTTTGGTTTCAATGCAAGCTGCAGGGAAAAGTCATGCAACACTTATAAAATGCTACGGCGTTCTTTTGGGAGTTTTTAAAAAGGCATATATCAATGATGTAATATCATCCAATCCCATGGGCAAGGTTGAAAGACCGAAAATGAGAAAAGGAGAAACAAAAACGAAAGAGGCGGAAGCTTATACGGCGAGCGAAGTAAAACATATTTTATCTTGCCTTGAAAGTGAACCCTTAAAGTGGAAGGTTTTTGTAAATCTTCTCATTGATACCGGTATGCGCCGTGGTGAATGTTGCGGACTTCAATGGAAGAATATCGATTTCAAAAGGAATTTAATAACGATATCAAATAATCTCTGTTATACCCCGCAAAAAGGTGTTTATTTAGATACCCCTAAAAACGGAAAGAGCAGAACTGTGGATGTTGACCCGTCTATTATTAAAATGCTTCGAGAACTTCGGCAAGAGCAGGTGAAAAAAGCATTCAGCTCGTTTGTGTTTACTCAAGAAGGAAGTTGTGAGCCGATGCATCCGCAGAGTCCGACACGGTATTTTGCAAAGTTTGCGAAGAAAAAAAATATAAATCACTTTCATCCGCATAAATTGCGCCATAGCTTCGCGAGTATTGCGATTACTAACGGAGCTGATGTTGCAAGTGTGTCGGAAAAGATAGGACATAGCGACAAGGCCGTAACACTCAGAATGTACACCCATGCAGACGAGGAGAGTATAAAAAGAGCAAGTGAGATATACAGAGAATCTATACGGATGGCATAATAGAAAAGAGCGGGAACTCCCGCTCTTTTTGCATTTCAAAATATATTCCCGTGACGGTTTCTGTGATGGTTTTGCTATGAGTGTTTATATGGCTCGGAAAACAAGAAAACCTCGTAACTGTTGAAGTTACAAGGTTTTTTCTTGGAGCTGTTAGGCGGATTTGAACCGCCGACCTCATCCTTACCAAGGATGCGCTCTACCGACTGAGCTATAACAGCATTTAAATATTCCACGCCTAAACATTATACCGAGTATATGCGCGTCTGTCAAGAAAAATTTATCACACGGTAAAAAGCCGTGCCTTTGCAGCATATATTTATTTATGCTGTTGTGAGGTGATGTTATGCGGCTTGAAATAAGAGGAAAAAAGAGAAAACGACAAACTTTTCCAAAACGTTTGTTTGCTCTTTCTTTTATTCTTGTTTTTCTGATTTTATTATCGTTATTTCTTCTTTTGCGCATAAAAAATTCTTCTCTTCTTCGCGAGGTTGCACAATCGGAGATTGAGAGCATTGCTTTTGATATTGTCGGCAGAACGGTTGAGGAGGAGCTTCTTCGCGGAGGAGAAGAATATACCGATTTTGTAAGAATAGAGCGGGATTCGGCGGGTAAGGTTTCTGCCATAACCACAGATATGCAGAAACTCAATCTCTTAAAACTTCGCGTAATAAACAAACTTTCCGAGGAAATGTTTGAACGGACGGAGGACACGGTGTATGTACCTCTCGGCAACCTTACGGGGATTGATTTTCTTACAGGAATGGGACCGAAAATCAAATTCAAGATAATGTGGGTATCAAGTGTTGACGGTGAGTTTTCAAACTCGTTTACCGAGGCGGGCATAAACCAGACAAACCACCGGATTATGCTTGATTTCACGATAAACGCAGGTATGATGTTTATCGGGCGCGAGGTCGGCGTTGATGTGGGAGTAAGCGTCTGCGTTGCAGAAACCGTAATAGTAGGAGAAATACCGAAATATTTCAGCGACAAATAACATAAAAAGTCTTTTAAAAACATCTGAAATTTGATATACTATTGTCAAATATGTTTCGGATGTGTGAGTTTATGGAAATTCTGATAAACGAACTTGAAAAACTTAAAGAGGAATTGCGCGAGCATAACCGTCGCTATTATGTGGAGGATGCGCCGTCAATTTCTGACTATGAATATGATATGCTGCTTCGCCGTTTAAAGGAGATAGAGCGTGAGCACCCCGAGCTTATAACGCCCGATTCGCCGACACAGCGCGTTGGCGGTGAGGTGGTTTCTGCATTTGCTTCGGTAACGCACGAGGTGCAGATGGACAGCTTGCAGGATGTTTTTTCGCGCGAAGAGCTTGAAGATTTTGATGCGCGCGTAAAAGTAGCCTTTCCAGATGCGGAATATGCGGTAGAGCTTAAAATAGACGGTCTTTCCGTTGCGGTTGAATACCGCGACGGCGTGCTTTTCCGCGGCGTGACGCGTGGCGACGGCGTTACGGGTGAGGACGTTACTCACAATATTAAAACAGTACGGAATCTTCCGCAAAGAATAGATAATGCACCGTCGCGCCTTATAGTCCGCGGTGAGGTTTATATGCCTCGTGAGAGCTTTGAGCGCTTGAATGAGGAGCGCGAGGCGAGGGGGGAAACGCTCTTTGCAAACCCGAGAAATGCGGCGGCGGGATCTCTTCGTCAGCTTGACCCCAAAATCGCGGCAGAACGAGGGCTCGAAATTATAATTTTCAATGTTCAGCTGTGTGAAGGAAAGTCCTTTACAACGCACACGGAGTCGCTTGAATACTTGAAAAAACTCGGGTTTACGGTAAGTCCGTATTATAACACATTTAAAACGGTTGACGGTGCGTTTGAAGAGGTTTTGCGCCTTGGCGCGCTTCGCGATGAGCTTCCGTTTCAGATAGACGGCGCAGTGCTCAAAGTAAATGAGCTTTCTCTTCGCGAGAAAATCGGACGGACAACAAAGTTCCCCAAATGGGCGGCGGCATATAAATACCCGCCGGAGCAGAAAAAGACAAAGCTTCTTGACATTGTAATCCAGGTTGGGAGGACGGGAGTTCTTACGCCAAACGCTGTGCTAAAACCCGTACACGTTGCGGGCGTTACGGTAAGCCGTGCAACGCTTCACAACCGCGACTTTATAAAAGAGCTCGGAATTCTGATTGGTGATACGGTTATAATTCAGAAAGCGGGCGATATTATCCCCGAGGTTGTTGGTGCGGTAAAGGAAGAGCGCACGGGAGATGAGGTTGAATTCAAAATGCCAGAAACCTGCCCTGCATGCGGTGCACCGGTTTTCTCGGATGAGGATGAGGCGGCGGTAAGGTGTGTAAACTCCGAATGTCCGGCACAGAGGCTTCGCAATATCATACATTTCGCATCGCGTGATGCAATGGATATTGACGGGCTTGGCCCTGCTGTTGTTGAGCAGCTTGTTTCCGGAGGTTTCATCCGTGACGCGGCGGATTTGTATTCGTTAAAACAGGAGGATGTTGCAGAGATTGACCGCATGGGGAAAAAATCTGCGGCAAACTTAATTTCTGCGATAGAGAAAACGAAAGAAAACGACTTGTCGCGTCTTCTCTTTGCGCTCGGTATACGCCACGTAGGGCAGAAAGCGGGAAAGGTGCTCGCGCTTCATTTTAAGACTCTTGACGCTGTGCTCTCGGCGAGTGAAGAAAAGCTCAAAGAAATTTACGATGTTGGCGATGCTGTGGCAAAGAGCATAAAACGCTGGTGGGCGATGGATGATTCGAAAGTGCTTATAGAAAAGCTTCGTGCCGCGGGAGTCAATATGGAATCAAGAACGACCGTTGGAAGTGCATTTGACGGCAAGACCTTTGTTCTCACCGGCACACTTGTAAAGTTTACAAGAAGCGAGGCGGAGGAGAAGATTGAAGCGCTTGGCGGAAAGGCTTCATCATCCGTTTCAAAGAAAACATCCTATGTCGTTGCAGGAGAGGCGGCAGGCTCAAAACTCAAGCGGGCAAACGAGCTTGGGGTTCCCGTCCTTTCAGAAGATGAGTTTTTAGAGATGCTTGAAAACGTGTGATATGTGGGTTATAAGTCGGAAAGGAAGAAGAAAAATGAATTTTAAAACAGATTTCCTGGCAGAGGATTACAGCACATTGTGCTGGTTTCAGTCGCGCACACCTACGATAATTTTATCCTTCTTTATCGCGGCGGCGTTTGCTTTCACGATAGGAAGCCTTGCGACAAACATAATAATAGGTGCGGCTGTTTTTGCAATAGCATATCTGATTTCTTACAGAGTTCAGAAGCGCGGTGTTGAAAAAAGAGCCGATAAGCGCTTTGCTGCGTTTGCGACTTCAAGTGAACTTGACCTCACGATAAACGACTCTGAAATTTTGCAGGTGTCAAACAGCGGTGAGACGAGACTTCCGTGGGAGGATGTATATTCCGTTCGCGAGTCTGAGTCGAGCTACTATGTTTTTCTTACAAAGAACAAAGCGTTTTATTTTCCGAAACGCAGTTTCTGTTCGGAAGCTGAAAAAGAAAAGTTTCTAGATTACATAAGAAAAAATGTTTCTGAGAAAAAGATTAAGCTAAAAAAATAAGTTTATTAAAAAACCTTGCAGTGTGTTTGCACTGCAAGGTTTTTTGTTCTATATCCCGAAGGCTTGTCATAGTATTTAAGTGAAAACACGAAAGGGAAGCGACAGATGGAAGAAAAGAACGAATTACTTATAAAATACGGACAGGCGGTGGAATACCTCCCGCCGCGCCTGAGACATACGGCGATGTCAAAAAGCGACGCAGAAAAGAAAAGAGCAGAGGAGTTTCGACTTCGTGCGGGAGGGGCGTTTTCAATTCTTTGCGGCGGTGTTGAAATCTTTCAGGAGAAATGTGTAAAAGTCCGGTGCGAAGAGCTTCAAACCGTGCTTGAACTCGCAACAAAAAGCTCTGTGCATACCGTGCAGTCTGCGTTAAAAGACGGATACATAACCGTAAGCGGAGGCCACCGAATCGGCGTTTGCGGAACGGCGATAAGAAACGGTGGGGGGATTTGCGGAATACGCGAAGAATCTGTTTGAGGCCATCAAACCGCATCTGAAATAAATCGCTGCGAAACGGAAAACAACGGTTCTGCCTGTTGATGGCGCTTCATAA
>JAFYPW010000060.1 GCA_017559985.1 Oscillospiraceae bacterium
GCAGTCTTCTCGGAGAGGGCTTCGGCACTGATACGCACGCCGGGGGCAAAGACCGCACCACACAAAACCTTATTTTTATCAAGGATGATCAGCTTAGTGACCGTACCCATATCGATGACGATGGCGGGCGCAGGATATTTCTCTGCCGCCGCAGCGCTCGCAACGATGATATCGGAGCCGACCTCGCTTGCATTGTCCGTCCGGATGCAAAGACCGGTACGGATGCCGGGGCCGACGCTCAGCGCCTCACAGCCGACAACGCGCTGCACGGCACGGCGCAGCGCACCGGTGATCTGCGGGACGACCGAAGAGATGATCGCTCCGCGGACGTCCTCCGTCGAGATATTATACAGGCGAAGGATATCGTCAAGCTCAACCGCGTACTGATCGCTGGTCCATGACCGGTTGGTGGCGATTCGGGAGACCATACGCAGATGATCCCGCGATTCATATACGGCAATAACGATATTCGTATTTCCGACATCAATGACGAGAACCATTCTGTTTACAGCTCCTTTGCTTAAATAGTAATTTTACAGAGTGCCGAGCGTACGGGGATAAGGAATGACGTCACGGATGTTGGACATGCCGGTAACGTACATGATGAGACGCTCGAAGCCAAGACCGAAGCCGGCGTGGCGGGTACCGCCGTAACGGCGCAGATCGAGGTAGTTTGCATAGTCCTCCTCGTTGAGACCGAGCTTCTGCATCTTCTCAAGCAGCAGATCGAGTCGCTCCTCACGCTGGCTGCCGCCGATGATCTCACCGACACCGGGAACGAGGCAGTCCATGGCGGCAACGGTCTTTCCGTCATCGTTCTGGCGCATATAGAACGCCTTTATTTCCTTCGGATAGTTTATAAGGAACATCGGCTTTTTCATTATCTCCTCGGTGAGGAAGCGCTCATGCTCTGTTTGCAAATCACAACCGAAGAATACCGGATATTCAAACTTGTCTTTATGCTGTTCAAGAATTTTGATACCCTCTGCATATTCCATAACGCCAAAATCAGAGCTTGCGACAAGTTCAAGACGCTCAATGAGACCCTTGTCTACAAAGTTGTTGAAGAACTCCATTTCTTCTTTACAGTTATCGAGAACATGACGGATGACAAACTTCACCATTGCTTCTGCTAATTCCATATCGTCGTTAAGGTCTGCAAAAGCGATTTCAGGCTCTATCATCCAGAACTCAGCTGCGTGACGCGCAGTGTTTGAGTTCTCTGCACGGAATGTCGGACCGAAAGTATATGTCTTTCCAAAGGCAAGTGCAAATGTTTCTGCTTCAAGCTGACCGGAAACGGTAAGGCTTGCTTCCCTGCCGAAAAAGTCTTTTGAATAGTCAACCTTTCCGTCTTCGTCTCTCGGCGGATTTTCCATATCAAGAGTGCTGATTTTAAACATCTCGCCCGCACCCTCGCAGTCACTTCCGGTTATAATCGGTGTATGCGCATACACAAAGCCGCGTTCGTTAAAGAACTTATGGATGGCATATGCCGCTTCACTTCTTACACGGAAAACCGCAGAGAATGTGTTTGTTCTCGGGCGGAGATACGTTATTGTTCTTAAAAATTCAAGCGAATGGCGCTTCTTCTGAAGCGGATAGTCAGGAGCGGATTCTCCCTCAACCGTAACAGACGCAGCTTTGATTTCAAACGGCTGTTTTGCCTCCGGTGTGAGAATGAGCGTTCCCGTAACGACAACGGCGCTTCCGACATTTAAGCGGACAAGCTCTGAAAAGTTTTCAAGAGTATCATCTATAACCACCTGGACACTTTTGAAAAAAGAGCCGTCATTTAACTCCATAAAGCCGAAGACCTTGGAATCGCGCACGGTGCGGACCCATCCGCCTACCGTGACGGTCTTTCCGCCAAAGCTTTCAGCAGAAGAAAACAAGTCTTTTACATTTGTAAGCTTCATAACAGTTTTCAACTCCAATTACATAATTCTACATACAATATATTAAACCACAAATTTGTCAAAAAGTCCATAGAAATCTTTACAAAAACGCGTTTTTTTAAAGTGCTTATAAATTTTTCAAAAATTGACATTTTTTTAAACGAATTGACGGCATAATATCACGGAATACTTATTATGTACGTTAAAAGTATAAAAACAAGGAGTTGATAAAATGTTTGACAAAATAGCTCTTTTACTCACAATAGTCGGTGCACTGAACTGGGGCTCAATCGGCATTTTCCAGTTCGACATCGTCGCTGCACTTTTCGGAGGACAGGACGGAACATTCAGCCGCATCGTCTACACTCTTGTTGCACTTGCCGGCATCTGGTGTATTTCCCTGTTCTTCCGTGACGATGCAGTGGCAACTACCCACAAACGGACAGACGAAATATAGCGTACAAAAAAGGAACAGACGTTGTCTGTTCCTTTAAAATTTAAAAATTAAAGACTGTTTACGATCTCTTCCGTGTCACGGGCAATCATAAGCTCTTCATTTGTCGGGATGACAAAGATTCTGACCTTTGAGTCGTCAGCTGATACATCTATCTCTTTGCCGCGGACCTTATTCTTTTCAGCATCAATCTTGACGCCCATATATTCAAGACCGGAGCAGATGTCTGCGCGGAGGTCAGTTGAATTTTCACCGATACCTGCTGTAAATACGATAGCGTCAACGCCACCCATCGCAGTTGAGTATGCACCGATAAACTTCTTTACTTCGTAAATGAACTTATCAAGAGCAAGGCGTGCGCGCTCGTTGCCGTTTGCAGCTGCATCGTCAAGATCGCGGAAGTCAGAGCTTACACCGGAAATACCGAGAACGCCGGACTTCTTGTTGAGAATGTTGTTCATTTCCTTGATGTCATAGCCATAGCGTCCCATAAGGTATTCAAGGATTGTTGCATCGATATCACCCGAGCGTGTTCCCATAAGGAAGCCTGCGAGCGGGCCGAGACCCATACTTGTGTCTACGCACTTGCCATCAACAACCGCAGAAAGTGATGAACCGTTGCCGAGGTGGCAGCAGATAACACGGCTGTGCTCCGGATTGCCGAGCATATCAATTGCACGGGCAGAAACGTAGCGGTGGCTTGTGCCGTGGAAACCGTAACGACGGACATCGTCCTTCTCGTAATATTCATACGGAATCGGGTAGATGTATGCTTTCGGCGGCATTGTCATATGGAAAGCAGTGTCAAAAACTGCAACCTGCGGAGTCTTCGGCATTACCTTCTGGCAAGCACGGATACCCATAAGGTTTGCAGGGTTATGGAGCGGTCCGAGCGGAATGCACTTTTCAATAGCAGCGATGCAGGCATCGTCAACAAGGCAGCTCTTTGTGAATTCCATACCGCCGTGGAGAACGCGGTGACCTACTGCTGAAATTTCATCGGTAGAAGTGATAACGCCGTTCTTTGCATCTACGAGAATATCAAGAACAGACTGGATAGCCTCTGCGTGAGTCGGCATTGCGATGTCCACCTTGACATCATCACGGCCAGGAACCTTATGTGTGAGGCGACCGTCAATACCTATACGCTCGCAAAGACCTTTTGCAAACACCTGACCGCCTTCAGATTCCATAAACTGATATTTCAGAGAGGAACTTCCTGCGTTGATAACGAGAATTTTCATAATTTGTTACCTCCGTAAATTAATTTGTTCTCCGTCTTGAAAAAACGGAGCTTTGCAGTTACAATATAAAAAAGATGTTTTTCATCTTCAAAAACAACTCTGTATATTTTATCCCATTATTTGCTATTTTGCAAGACTTTTTTAAAAAAGGATGTGAAATCTTTGAACATTTGCGGCATAGTTTGCGAATACAATCCGTTCCACAACGGACATATGCACCACATACAAAAAGCAAAAGAGGCCGGTGCAGATGCGATCATCTGCATTATGAGCGGCAACTTCGTTCAGCGCGGTGACTTTGCAATTATGCGGAAACACGCCCGTGCAGAAGCCGCAGTGCGCTCAGGTGCTGATATTGTTATTGAGCTCCCGCTTCCGTGGTCACTTGCCTCAGCGGAAAAATTTGCTCACGGCGCGATTTCAATCCTTCATATGCTCGGTGTCTGCTCTTCCGTTTCTTTCGGTGCAGAATGCGACGATATCTCCGCACTCAAAGCACTTGCAAAAATTCTTGCAGACAACAGCCTTGACTCTGCAATAATGAGTGAATATTCCTCCGGCATCTCCTTTGCAGCCGCACGCGAAGCCGCCGTTGCAAAACACTTTCCGGAGCTTTCGAAGCTTCTCAAAACACCAAACAACATACTTGCAACAGAATATATAAAAGCACTTTTACGCCTCGAATCGAAAATTGTTCCGGTTGCCGTTATGCGCAAAGGAACTTCCCACGACAGCGATAACGTTTTCGACGGGTTTGCCTCCGCTTCGCTTATAAGAGAAAAAATTGCGCACGGAGACGATTTTTCCGCACTCCTCCCTCCCGCTTCACACGAAATATACCTGCGTGAGCTTGATTACGGAAATGCGCCTGTACTCACACAGGACGCCGATTCCTCCGTTATGTCGGTCTTAAAAAGATTTTCCCCGGAAGATTTCAGAAAATACTCCGATATTTCCGAGGGGCTCGAATTCCGTCTTTGCGACTGCATAGCACAGAGTACAACTCTTAAAGACACGGCCGACCTTGCAAAAACAAAACGCTACGCTCATTCAAGAATACGAAGAATTCTTTTGAATGCTTTTCTCGGATGCGAAGCTCATTTTTCGGAAGGTATTGTCCCCTATGCACGGATACTTGCTTTTAACAGGACAGGGCGGGAGATTATAAAAAAGGCAAAAAAACGTTCGGATGTACCTGTTATTACGCGTCCGTCAGAAATTAAAAACGAGAGCAAAAAGGCAGAAAGCCTTCTCGCTCTCGAAAGTCGCGCTGATGATATATACTCGCTCTTTATGAAAAAACCTTTCAGTCAGGGAAGCACCTATACCATTTCCCCTGTCTATGTCGACATTTAAAGTTCCCAGACAAGCTCTTTGAAGCGTTTTCCCCGGAGCATAAAGTTTTCGAACATATCAAACGAAGCACACGCGGGCGAAAGTGTTACGATGTCTCCGTTCCCTGCAACATCCGACGCCGCCTTCACTGCTTCCTCAAATGTTTCACACATAATAATCGGAAGCTTTTCTTTATCAAAGCCGTCTGCCGACTCGACAGCGGCTTTGATTTTTTTTGCCGTTGCCCCGACAAGGACAAGAACCTTGACATATTCTTTTGCCGCATCCCCAAGAACATCGAACGGAATTTTCTTGTCATATCCGCCTGCAATAAGGATGACTTTTCTGTCAAACGCACGAAGCCCTGCAATGGTTCTCGTGGGGCTTGATGCTATTGAGTCGTTATAATAACGGACTCCGTGCCGCTCGCGCACAAGCTCCATTCTGTGTTCAACGCCGCCAAATGCGCGGGCAACGGTTTTTATATCCTCAACGGAAACAAAACCTTCTGTTGCCGCTATTGCCGCCATATAGTTTTCAACGTTATGCATACCCGGGATTTTTATATCGGAAAGTTCAAGTATCTTCTCACTTTTCCCCGAAGTGCGTTTTACGATACAGCCATCATCAATACAGTAGCCGTCGCAAAGAAGCGTCTTTGACGAAAACAGAACAGCACGTTCAGGTATTTCTTCTGCAATTTTACGCGTGACGTCATTATCGTAATTGAGCACAACCCTGCCGGACGAATATTCAAAAATCTGCTTTTTTGCCTCTGTGTATTCGTCCATCGATTTGTGCATATCAAGGTGATTTGGAGTTATGTTTGTGATTACGGAAATTTCAGGTGAAAACTTAATGTTCATAAGCTGAAACGACGAAAGCTCAACTATCGCAAAATCGTCATGGCTCATCCCGTTAGTTTCAGAAAGCAGCGGTTTTCCTATGTTACCGCCAACATGACAGGTCTTCCCCGACTGCTTCAGCAACTCACCGACAATGGTTGTTGTCGTCGTTTTGCCGTCACTGCCCGTAATTCCGATGCTTTTGCAGGGACAAAGCTTTAAAAACTGCTCCATCTCCGTGGTAACGGTTGCGCCTGCACTCTGTGCTGCAAGAAGCTCCGGAAGGTCATACCGCATACCGGGAGTTTTGAATATTACATCATATCCGCAGATAGCGGAAAGATATTTCTCACCAAAAGAGAATTTCGCACCTTTGGCGCGAAATTCTTCAATCAGCTTTTCGTCATGCTTTTCCTTCTTGTCACAGACAAGAACATCCGCACAGCAATCAAGAAGCATACGTATCAGCGGGATATTGCTGACACCCATACCTACAACTGCACATTTTCTGCCTCTGACAAGGTTATAAAAACTGTCCAAAGCTGTATTCATCACAAGTTCCCCGAAGTTTTAATCTTCAACGACAATGTCTTTAACCGCTTCGCGGAAAGCTTTATACTCTTCTTCTGTTCCTTCTACGGAAACCGTTACGGGCTTTGAATGGTCAATACCGAAAATACCCATAATTGACTTTGCGTCAGTGATATACTTTCCTGAAATAATGTCGATATCGCACATTTGTCTGCAAGCAGCATTTACGAAATCCTGAACCTCTTTGATTGTTGTAAGCTTGATGTTGAATTTGTACATAATTCATTCTCCTTTCAAATTTCTATTGCTATTTTACTCTTAAATAAAGTATAATACTTTCAGATACTTTTTTCAACTGTTTATTATATAATTTTCGGGTGAATTTATGAACATTGCCTTTTACACTCTCGGCTGTAAAGTAAACCAATACGAAACTCAGGCGCTCGGCACACTTCTCGAAAATAAAGGTCACAAAGTCGTTGATGATATCTCCGTTGCAGACGTTATCGTTATAAACACCTGCACCGTGACATCTTCAAGCGACCAGAAATCACGCCGGGCAATTCGCCACTTTATAAAAACAAATCCCAATGCAAAAATCGCTGTTTGCGGTTGTCTTTCACAGGTCAACACAAAGAGCATAGAGGAAATCAATGGGGTTTCCGTCATTGCCGGAACATCCGACAGAGAAAGCTTTGTCGAAGCTATCGATGCACTGACAAAACATAAACCTTCGCATATTGAAATTGACAATCCGCTTTCACGCCGTGAATTTGAATTTCTCCCGGCAGGCGGGCTTTTAGGGCATACCCGTGCCCTTTTGAAGATCGAGGACGGATGCAGCAATTTCTGCACATACTGCATAATCCCCTATTCGCGCGGCCCCGTCAGGTCAATGCATCCGGAAACCGCAGTGGAAGAATGCAGAAAGCTTTCAGATGACGGATTTAAAGAAATTGTTCTCACCGGAATAGAAATTTCCTCATACGGTCGCGACCTCACCCCGAAAACGGACCTTTCCGGACTGATAGCCACCCTATGCGAAAAATTCCCCCAAATCCGTTTCCGCCTCGGTTCTCTCGAACCGCGCACCGTAACGGAAGAATTTTGTGTTAAGTTAAAAAGCTTCACAAACCTCTGCCCACACTTTCACCTTTCTATGCAAAGCGGTTGTGACGAAACTCTTTTACGAATGAAGAGAAAATATGATACCGCGCGTTTTTTTGAGTCTGTAACGCTTTTGAAGAAACATTTTAACGGTGCAGCCATCACCACAGATATGATAGTCGGCTTTCCGGGCGAAGACGAAAACGAATTTATGACCTCTCTTGATTTTATACAGAAATGCGCTTTTTCATCTATGCACATCTTCCCCTATTCAATACGCCGCGGAACA
>JAFYPW010000061.1 GCA_017559985.1 Oscillospiraceae bacterium
ACCGTCGATGGAGATGAAGTCACCTTCGTTGTAAACTTTGCCAGCGAGGGTGAACTTCTTGTTAGCTTCGTCCATGATGATGTCGCCGCAGCCGGATACACAGCAGGTACCCATACCACGAGCAACAACAGCTGCGTGAGAAGTCATACCGCCGCGAACGGTCAGGATGCCCTGAGCAGCCTTCATGCCTGTGATGTCTTCCGGAGAAGTTTCAAGACGAACAAGAACAACCTTCTCGCCACGTGCCTTCCAGGCCTCAGCATCGTCAGCAGTAAAGACGATTTTACCGCAAGCAGCACCCGGGGAAGCACCAAGACCCTTGCCCATAGGTGTTGCAGCTTTGAGTGCCTTTGCATCGAACTGCGGGTGGAGAAGTGTATCGAGGTTTCTCGGGTCAATCATAAGAACAGCTTCCTGTTCTGTCTTCATACCTTCATCAACGAGGTCGCAAGCGATTTTAAGAGCAGCCTGTGCTGTTCTCTTACCGTTACGTGTCTGGAGCATGTAGAGCTTTTCATTCTCAACAGTAAACTCCATATCCTGCATATCGTGGTAATGTGCTTCGAGCTTTTCGCAAACAGCCTTGAATTCTGCAAAAGCTGCCGGGAACTTCTGTTCCATCTCGTCAATCTTCATCGGTGTGCGGACGCCAGCAACAACGTCTTCGCCCTGTGCATTTACAAGGAATTCGCCCATGAGCTTCTTTTCGCCTGTTGCGGGGTCACGTGTGAATGCAACACCGGTGCCGCAGTTTTCGCCCATGTTACCGAAAGCCATCATCTGAACGTTGACAGCTGTACCCCAGGAGTAGGGGATGTCGTTGTCACGTCTGTAAACGTTGGCACGGGGGTTGTCCCACGAACGGAAAACAGCCTTTACAGCACCGAGAAGCTGCTCTGTCGGGTCAGACGGGAAGTCTGCACCGATTTTTGACTTGTATTCAGCTCTGAACTGGATGGAGAGCTCCTTGAGGTCATCAGCTGTGAGGTCGAGGTCGGAAGTAACGCCTTTTTCCTCTTTCATTTTATCAATCAGCTGCTCGAAGTACTTCTTGCCGACTTCCATAACAACGTCGGAGTACATCTGGATAAATCTTCTGTAGCAGTCCCATGCCCATCTCGGGTTGCCGGACTTCTTAGCCATAACGTTGACAACGTCTTCGTTAAGACCGAGGTTGAGGATTGTGTCCATCATACCGGGCATTGAAGCGCGTGCACCTGAACGGACAGAAACGAGAAGCGGGTTTTCGCTGTCTCCGAATTTCTTGCCGCAAATGTCTTCGAGCTTTTTCATATGCTCTAAAATTTCGCTTTCGATCTCCGGAGCAATCTTCTCTCCGTCGTCGTAATAGCGTGTGCAGGCTTCTGTTGTAACTGTGAAGCCCTGCGGAACAGGCATACCGAGGCTTGTCATCTCGGCAAGGTTTGCGCCTTTACCACCGAGGAGATTGCGCATTGAGCCGTTACCCTCGGAGAATAAATAAACGTACTTTGTTCCCAAAAATATCATTCCTTTCAATAATTTATACTAGTATAACATAAAAAGAAAAAAATTTCCACAAAAAAATATCACTCATTTCAAAAAATGAGTGATATTTTTTTAACGAAGAAACACTTTTGAGACAATCCTGTCGAAAATGTCACCAAAACTCATACGATTAACGTCGTTTTTTGCGATTATCGGTACTTCGCAGAGTAATGTTTCGTTTGAAAATATTTTTGCCGTTCCTATTGTTTGCCCCTGTTTTACAGGTGCTTTTACGTCATCGGGGATGGAAAATTCTTTGTCAATCCCTGAAAGGCTGTTTTTTTCAATCAGCGTGGAGGGAACGCTTCCGAATTCAAGAGACACAAAGTCTTCATTGCCCAGAACAACCGGGATTCTGTCAGGGGAAAGCTCTTCTGAAATGCTGTAAAGGGCATAGTTTGCAAATCCGAAATCCAGAAGCTTTGAAGCATCTGAAAAACGCTCTTTGCCGGACGGCGCTGCCATGATAGTTGCGATAAGCTCCATACCGTCGCGCTCGGCGGTCGCGGCAAGACAAAATTTTGCGACCGAGGTTGAGCCTGTTTTCAGTCCTGTGATACCGCGGTAAGAACGGATAAGCTTGTTGGTGTTGGCAAGCGTGAAAGCACCGTTGCGGAGGGAATCCATCCAGATGGTCGTGTATTCCTTTATTTTTTTGTGTTTTATGAGCTCGCGTGACATAAGTGCGATATCATAGGCGCTTGTAAGATGACCTTCGGCATCAAGCCCTGTGCAGTTTTTAAAGGTTGTGTCTTTCATTCCGAGCTGTTTTGCTCTTTCGTTCATAAGCGAAACAAAGCCTTCTTCACTGCCTGCAATATGCTCTGCAAGAGCAACGGCGCTGTCGTTTCCGGAGGCAATTACGGTCGCTTTGAGCATATCGTGCACAGACATTTCTTCTCCGGGTGAAAGGAAGACCTGTGACCCTCCCATACCTGCGGCGTGTTCGCTGACTGAAACGCTGTCCTGCAGATTTATCTTTCCGGAGTCTATTGCTTCCATTACAAGAAGCAGTGTCATTACTTTTGTTACACTCGCCGGAGGTCTTTTTGCGTGCGGGTCTTTTTTGTAAATAACTTTACCTGTATCACGTTCCATAACCACGGCGGAAGGAGAGACGATTTTCGGTGCGACCGGTGCCGAATGTGCGATGCCGGAAAAGAGGAAAAATACGAGAAGTAAACAAATTAAACGCTTCATAAAATTTACCTCCGGGAAGTAATTCTTAATTTAATTCTATGGTGCGCAGGATAAATATATTCGTGGACAATTCTTAAAATACTTTCATAGAATATCCTGAAAGGAGAATCGGAAGAATGAATGAAATCTATTTGACAAGCCATTCGATAACCTATGCGCAGAAAATGCAGAAGGTCCTTCAATTAAACGGAATAAATGCAAGGATAATCCGTCCCGATTTACGACTTTCGGAAAGCGGATGCGCATATGCTGTTTCGGTTTCCGAAAAAATGAGTGCCGAAACGATAGAGGTTTTAAAAAACTACCGTCTGATGCCCGTTAAGTTCATATTAAGGGAAAACGGCGGGGTGCTGCGGGAACTTCGGGTATGATTTATTTGGACAATGCGGCTACGACACAGAAAAAGCCGGTATCTGTAAAAAAAGCGATGATAGCAGCACTTGAAAATGCTGCCAATTCGGGAAGAGGCGGATATGATGCGGCAAACATTGCGGCTGACTATATTTTCAGAGCGAGAGAAAGGTTGGCGGAACTTTTTGGTGTTTCCGATTGTGGGCAGATTGCGTTTACAAACAATGCAACACAAGCGCTGAATATGGCAATAAAAGGCAATGCTTTAAAAAACGGACATTGTGTTGTTTCGGGTTATGAACACAATTCTGTTGTAAGACCTGTCGCTTCGCTTTCGGAAAACGAAGTGACTTTTTCGGTTGCGCGCGGCGCTTTGTTCAGACCGGAAGAGCTTATCGTAAATTTTGAAAAGTCTTTTGAGAAAAACACAACTCTTGCAGTGTGCACACATGTTTCCAACGCTTTCGGGTATATTTTACCGATAAAAGAAATTGATGAAATCTGTTACAAAAAAGGAGTTCCGCTTGTGATAGATGCATCCCAGTCAGCGGGTAGCATAAAATTGAAGATGGATAATTTTAAAGCTGTAACGTGTATATGTGCTCCGGGACATAAAGGACTTTACGGACCACAGGGGACAGGGGTTCTCGTTTGCCGGAACGGAGAAAAAATGAAGACGATAATTGAAGGTGGGACGGGGAGTCTGTCAGGGGAGATTTTTCAACCCGCAATAATGCCCGACAGATTTGAGAGCGGAACACTTAACACTCCGGGAATAGCGGGGCTTTCAGAAGGAGTTTCATATGTTCTTGAAAGGACACCTGAAAAAATTTTTGCATATGAAAGAGAGCTTATCAATATTCTTCATCGCGGACTTAAAAACAACAGAAAAATAAAGAGCTTCTACACAAAAGACGACTCACTGCAAAGTGGCGTGCTTTCTTTTGTGGTTGACGGTTTGCTTCCTGAAACGTTTGCAGAGAGACTTTGTGAGAGAAAAATCGCGGTACGAAGCGGAAAACACTGTTCGGCGCTTGCACACGAAACGGTAAAAACGAGGTTTGGAACGGTGCGTGTAAGTGTAAGTGACTTTACAACGATAAACGAGGTTGAAGCCTTTTTGGAAGCAGTCTTTGAAATAACAAGAAAAATCTGAAAAAACTTATTTAAAATTTTCTGTTAAATTAATAAAAAACTCTTTAAAACAAGTGGTTTTTGTGTTATATTATAATAAGTACAAAAGATGAAGGGTGGAGAGGTTTGAAATATGGACGTTCTTAATC
>JAFYPW010000062.1 GCA_017559985.1 Oscillospiraceae bacterium
AAACACCGCAAAAATTCTTCCGAAATCAATGTATATAACAGCTAATCCTGAAAACGTTGTTGGAAAACACGGCGAAAAGGTGCAGTTCAAGGTGGTAGCCGAGGGCGGAAAAGCTCCTTACACCTATCAATGGGAGTTCACATATCCGAGTGATGTGCTTGACGGCGGATATCTTAAGGTTTACAAGGACTATGAATGGGCAGAAGGTGAAACCACCGACACATTAACAGTTCTTGTTGATGGTACAAAAATGAATTCAGATTGCAAATTCCGTTGCACCGTAACGGATGCTACCGGCAGAAAGCTGACGAGTAAAGAAGCTTATATAATAATCACCAGCGATCCGAATGTAAGCTTTGAGAACAGCTCGATCAAAGACAAAACGATAGTTATAAAGTCATAACTATAAAAACAAAGAAAAGAGGTAAAGAAAATGAAAAAAGCATTATCGATTATTCTGGCGCTCGCTATGCTCTTGTCGGCAGTCGGCGTTGTTCACGGTGCCGAGGCGTTTGCAAACCCGTTCAAGGACGTCCCCGAAACTGCGTGGTACCACGATGACGTTGTTGCGGCGGCAAGCCTCAATCTTATAAACGGCAAAGCGGCGGACAGATTTGCCCCCGATGACAATCTCACATATGCGGAGGCAATCAAGCTTGCGGCATGTATGAACCAGCTTTCGACGGAAGGCAAAGTAACGCTTACGAACGGCAATCCGTGGTATCAGACGTATGTCGATTATTGCAAGGCAAACAAAATAATTTCAAAGGAATATAACTACACGGAAAATACGACCAGAGCGGGATATGTGGAGATTTTTGCAAATGCGCTGACGGATGATGCGCTCAAGGCAATCAATCAGGTGCGCGACGGCGCGATTCCCGATGTTCCGATGAGCGCGGCATATGCACCCTCGGTATATAAGATGTATCGCGCGGGTATTCTGCAGGGCGTTGATCTGGATTATAATTTCAACCCGAATGCAAGCATCAGAAGAGGCGAGGTCGCGACGATACTTGTCCGTATGATGGTCGAGGACAGAAGAGTTAAATTTGATATAGGCGGAGCAGGGGTCGGGCAGACGACCGATAAAGAGGATGTTACAGAACCCGGAAAGGATAATCAGAAAGCAGAAAACTGGGATGATCCAACCAATATACCTCCCGAAAATCCTGAAATTACAAACAAAGTTCCTACTCAGGAAGTAACACCTGATATAACAGTACTTCCTACAGTGCCTGTTGGTATAGAAAAACCCGTTATAAATTCAGAACTTACTATTCACAAACAGCCTGAAGGTGCAGAATATGATGCATACGGTGCAAAGCACGAGCTTGAGGTTCAGGTTTTTGGTGGCAAAGCACCCTATACATACGAATGGTATTATTATACCGGCAATAGAAACGATAAGGCAAAGATTGAAAATGGTGATAATGCAAAGGATGTCGATACTGCGGCACTCGTTCTTTCGGTTGAAAAAGACAATCCTCTTTTAGGCAAAGCGATTTTCTGCACAATTAAAGACAGTGGTGGCACGTCCGTCACAACAAACAATGTTAAAGTATACGGCCCGTTCTCAATGCCTGTTGAAAGCTACTCAATCGTTACTGCATCAAAGACATATCTGGTTGTCGGAAGGGTTGCGGACGGCATTCTCAGAAAAAATGACAAGGTTTCCGTTATCAGAAACGGCAAGGTAATTGCAATAGGTGTTGCAAAAGATTTGCAGATGTTCAATAAATCTTTGGACGACACCCGCAAAGGTGATAATGTCGGAATTATTTTTGATGTTGAAGATGGATTTGCACCGGCACTCGGAGATACAGTAGTAAAATATCAGCCCGGTCACTTTGTTGACTCAAGCGATATCGTAAACTGATCTGTTTTAATTAAAATTCGGAGGTAATAAACAATGAAACGTTTTTTATCACTTGTACTTGCACTTGCAATGCTCTCGGGCTTTGCAACGGTATTTGCCGCAGGTTTAAGTTTTGCGGATGTAAAGGAAAGCGACTGGTTCTATAACGATGTAAAGAATGCTGTTGAGATGGGACTTGTCAACGGAAAGAGCGAAACAAGATATGCTCCCAACGATAATCTCACATATGCAGAGGCAATCAAGCTTGCAGCTTGCATGAATCAGTATTACACGGATAAAAAGGTTACGCTTAAAAACGGAAATCCGTGGTACCAGACATATGTTGACTATTGTATTGATAAAGAAATTATCTCAAAGTTTGCAAACTATAACTACACCGCTCTTGCAACAAGAGATGAATTCCTTAATATCTTTGCAAATGCACTTCCTGAGGAAGAATTCGTCGAGATAAACAATGTTCCGATGGATTCCATTCCTGATTATCATGGCGCAAATTCATTTGCACCTGAGATATATATGCTTTACCGCGCAGGTGTCCTTGCGGGAGTCAATGAAAAGCATGAGGTTACTCCGAAAGCAAACATAATGAGAAGCGAAGTCGCGGCGGTCATAACAAGAATGATGATCAGGGAAGAGCGAATGAAATTCAGCATGGGCGAAGAAGAAAAAGAGCCAGAGGTAACCGAGCTCGAAGTAACTGAGCCCGAGGTTAAGGAACCTGAGACAACCGAGCCGGAAGCGACCGAACCCGAGGCTAAGGAGCCCGAAGTAACTGAGCCTGAGAATAACGAGGCAGAAAATACAGAAAACACCTCACCTTCCGTTGATGTGAAGGATAAGTTTGAGCAGACGGAAGATGAACTTAAGAATGAAGATTTTAAAATGACAATTCAAATGTGTAATTATATTACTGCAGACGGTGTTCTTGAAATTGCAGGAAAAATTACCGGCGGTAAGGTTAATGCAGGAGACACAATTTATATCAACGATGAAAATGGAAATTATCTTGCAACAACCAAGGTAACATGTGTCGTAATGTTTAAGAAGAAAGTTGATGAAGCGAAGGCGGGCGATACCGCCGGCTTGCGCATTGACCTTGATGTTGAAACATGGAAAAATCAAATTGCAAGTGGCTTTGTTGCAAGCGCAACAAAAGGAGCAACAAGCTCAAGACCTGCGTTAAGGCCTGATGAAAGACCTGAAACAGATACAAGCACTGAACCGGACATAAGCATAAGCACAAGACCTGCAACACCAACAATAAGGGAGTAATTAATTTGGCGGCGCAAGCTTTGTGCCGCGCCGCCAAAATTTTATAAGGAGGTAAAAAAATCATGGGAATCGGCGCTTTTTTCAAAAACATCTTTGGCAAGAAGACCTGTGCTTTTTGCGGAGGTGAGTGCGGTTTGCTCAACCGCACGAAAATCAAAGGAGATGAATACATATGCGGAAAGTGTGACGATATGTGTTCGTT
>JAFYPW010000063.1 GCA_017559985.1 Oscillospiraceae bacterium
CGGGAGTAGCGTCTTTGGCCTCTGACAAGTTCCCTATTGACGAAGTGGTCAAAAACATTGCTTCTTCTGCGGTTCTTGGAGACAGGTCAGGTTATGCAGAACAACTCGATTTGCTTGAAAAGCAAGGTGTCATAGGAAACAAGGCCGACATTATAGCTTTTCTTAACACCTATGGAAACGAGTTTTCTGAAGAAATTATAGAAAACTTTTTACTTAATTTATTAGAATAATCTTTTTTCGGCTCCTTTCATTTTAAGCCGTTTTTAAACAACGGCGCGGGTTTTTTAAAACGAGGGTTTTCCCGAAAAACAAAACCCTCATTTTCTCTCTGCTTCTTCTTTCTCTCTTGCGATTTTTTTCATAAGTCTCTTTGCTTCTGTTTTTTCGGTAACACTTTTTATACTTTTTCTAATTATAAAAAACAAGAACAGTAAAATAACGAAAGACATTGCGGGAGAGTGTTTTCCAAATAAAGGGAAAAGGAGAATAGAACAGACTAATCCTATAAAACTTATTATTCCACTTACAAACCTAAAAGGGATATTTTTTTCTCTATATCTGAGTTCATCACTGAGCAGAGAAAAGAGAACAAATGCCCAATTAAAAATTATCAATGCAGAAAAAAACATTTGTCCGCGAGAGAGAAATGCTATCACAATAATGGGAATTAGCGCATACCAGAAGCATATCTTAAATGCTTTCTCTCGTTCTATTCTTTTCTTCTTTATACGGTAGCGATATATTAACATGGGTAAAGGGTATAGAACAAAAACCAATGCCATTTCGAGAAAAATATTTATTTTCGACATACTCTTGTTGCTCCTTTCATTTTAAGCCGTTTTTAAACAACGGCGCGGGTTTTTTAAAGCGAGGGTTTTCCCGAAAAACAAAACCCTCATTTTTCCTTTTAATTTTATCATTTTAAAACCCGGATTTCAACGGAAAGAAAAATCGTTTGATTTGCTTAAATTATATATGTAAATAATATTTACTTTTTTTAATATTTTTGGTATAATCTAATGTAGAAAAATATAGTGGGGGAATTTTACTTATGAACAACGCCGCCGATATCTGGAAGAGCGTTTACAGGGTTATGAAGGAGGAGCTGCAAATCAGCTCAACCACGCTTGAAACCTGGTTTGACGATATGCGCGGAGCAAAGTTTGAAAACAACATCCTCACACTCGTTACGGGTGCTGAATTTAAAAAAGATGTTGTTTTAAGGATACATACCGACACCGTCAAAAAAGCTCTTTTTATTCTCTTCTCAAAAGAGATAGGCTTTGAAATTTTAACTGAGCCCGAGTTTGAGGGCTACATAGCGCCGGAAACACCTAATTTTTCAAACTATGACGAATATTCCTTTGAAAAATTCGTTGTCGGTGCTTCAAACAAGTTTGCTCACGCCGCGGCAAAGGCTGTTGCAAGCGCGCCGGGAACATCTTATAACCCACTGCTTATCCACGGCGGCTCGGGCCTTGGCAAAACTCATCTTCTCTACGCCATTGCGGGAACAATCAAAAAGAACAACCCGAAGGCAAAAATCACATACATAAAAAGCGAGGACTTTACAAACGAGCTTATCGCCGCTATCCAGTCGGGAACGCGCAACGAGTTTCGCGAGAAATACAGAAACTCGGACATTCTCCTCGTTGACGATATCCAGTTTATCGCGGGAAAGGACAGCACACAGGAGGAGTTTTTCCACACCTTCAACGCGCTTCACGAGGCTCACCGCCAGATTGTTCTCACATCTGACCGACCGCCGAAGGAAATGGCAAAGCTTGAGGAAAGGCTTAAAACCCGCTTTGAGTGGGGCCTTCTTGCAGACATTGAGCCGCCCGACTTTGAAACAAGAATGGCTATTATAAGCTTAAAGGCAGACCTTATAAATTTAAAGCTCACTACCGAGCAGAAGGAGCTTATAGCAAACAATGTTACGGCAAATGTCCGCCAGCTTGAAGGCGCGGTGCACAAGCTTTTGGCTTATCGCGACCTTCTGGCAGATGTTGACGGTATGCAGGCGGCAGAGCGCGCAATACGCGACATTTTCGCGGAGAATCCGTGGATTAACCCGACGCCCGAGTTTATCATAAAAGCTGTCGCAAAATACTTCGAGCTTGAATATGAGGACATCATCGGCAAGGACCGCTCGGCAAAGATGGTTGAGCCGAGAAAGATTGCTATGTATATGGTTCGCAATATGACGAACGAGTCATACCCGAAGATGGGAAAAATTTTCAACCGCGACCATACGACGATAAAATATTCCGTAGACACGCTTGAAGAGCTTTTAAAGACAGACAACGAGCTCAAAGAGCAGATTAAGGATGTTAAAAACTCTGTTCTTACACCGTGATGTTTTCCCAAGTTTCCCTGTTAATTAAAAAGGGATAGCTTTGGGATAGGATTTATCCCAAGTTTTTTCGCGATTTATCAAAAGCTCATCCAAAGACGGCTGTGGGGCGGAAATACCGCACCGTATAACACAAAAAAAGACTTTTCCACAAAATCCACAGCCTATAATACTAATACTGAAATATATATTGTATTCTTTTTTATTAAAAAATATTCTTCACGAAAGGAAGATTTATTATGAAATTTGTTTGTGAAAAATCAGTCCTGCTTACGGCGATTACGAGAACCTCCTGGGCTGTCGCTTCAAAAAGCTCTGTTCCGGTTATGGAGGGCCTTCTTCTCGACTGCTCATTCGGCGAGCTTAAAATCACGGGCTATGACCTTTCAACGGGAATAAAGATTACCGTTCCGGCAGACATAAAAGAAGACGGACAGGTTGTTATCAACGCGAAAATTCTTACGGACATCGTCCGCCTCTTCCCCGATGAGCCGATAACTTTCCAGACGGATGAGAATATGTTTGCAACAATCACCTGCAAAAACGTCCGCCATGAGATTGTTTGCCTTTCCGCAAAGGACTTCCCCGCTCTTCCCGACATTGAGAAAAAGTTTTTCCTCTCTCTTGCCCAGAGCGATTTGAAGCAGATGATTTCACAGACAATTTTTGCAATAAGCGGAGATATTTCAAAACCGGTTCTCACAGGCTCTCTCTTTGATGTTGAGGGAGAAAAGCTCACGGTTGTTTCCGTTGACGGGGTTCGTCTTTCCTTCCGTACTGCAAAGATTGAAAACGAAAGCGAAGAAGAAAACTTCTCCTTTGTTGTTCCGGGAACGACTCTTAAAGAGGTTGAAAAGTTCTGTGCGGATTCAGACGAAGAGGTTTCGATCTGCGTCGGCAAAAAGCACATTATTTTCACTCTCGGCGGCTCGATGATTATTTCGAGAATTTTAGAGGGCGATTTCTTGAATTACAAGAACGCCGTGCCGAAGGTCAACGCTTTCAAGGTGCGCGTAAACCGCCGTGACCTAATAACAGCAATCGAGCGCGTTTCAATCCTCATAAGCGAGAGAATAAACGATCCGATTCACCTAAACTTTGAAGAAAAGAAGCTTTATATCAGCTGCCGCACAACGCTTGGCTCATCTCAGGACGAATGTCAGCTTCTTGACGCGGCAGAAACACTTCGTATAGGCTTTAACCACAGATATATTCTTGAAGCTCTTCGCGCATGCCCCAACGACGAGGTTGAGCTTGAGCTTAACACACATGTTTCTCCGATTATAATCACACCTCCGGGAAGCAATGAATATCTCCACCTTGTTCTCCCGGTAAGGCTCAAAGAAAGATAAAAAATGAAAATTACCGATTTGTCGCTTAAAAATTTCAGAAACTACGAATTTGCCGATGTTTTTTTTTCCGATACGCAAAACTTGATCTTCGGAAAAAACGCGCAGGGAAAAACAAACCTTCTTGAAGCTGTGTTTTATCTTTCCTGTCTTAAAACCTTCCGCGCGCAGAAGGATTTTGAAGCGGTCCGTGAAGGCGAGCCTTTCGCCGAGCTTTCGGGAAACTTTGAAGCTTACGGAAGACAGCTTTCCGTTTCCTGCAAGATAAAGAAAAATGCGCGCGAGCTCTCGGTTAACGGAGTTTCTGGAATCCGTCCGTCAGAGCATATAGGAACGATAAAGACGGTTGTTTTCTCGCCCGACGATTTAAGCCTTATAAAGGACGGCCCGGCACGGAGGCGCAGGTTTTTAAACCTTGCAATCTCGCAGATGCGCCCGGCATATATAAGAGCACTTGCCGAGCACAACAAGATTATTGAGACAAAGCGGCGCATACTTAAAATGGAAGACGGAAGAGAGGCTTATTTTGACTATCTCGACGTTTTAAACGAAAAGCTCGCATCCGTTTATGCTTATATCCTTTCCGAGCGCGGAGCATTCCTTAAAAAAGCGGCGGAGATTGTAAAAAGAACGGGTTTTCAGATATCCGGCGGGAGCGAGGAGATTTCACTTTCCTATTCTCACGCAAGCTCGGTTGAGAGGACGGACGATGAAGAAAACGCAAAAAGGCTTCTTTTACATCTTACCGCGAGAAAGGAAGCAGAGCTTTCATCACGCTCGTGCCTCATCGGCGCACACCGCGACGATTTTGAGGTGTTCATAAACGGGAAAAGCGCGCGCGACTTTGCCTCGCAGGGGCAGATCCGCTCTTGTGTTCTCGCCCTGAAGGTTGCAGAGCACGAAATTTTGGAAAACGACTCGGGAGAAAAGCCGATTTTGCTGCTCGACGATGTTTTAAGCGAGCTTGACCCGCACCGCCGCTCGTTTTTGATAAACGATATTGACCGCGGGCAAACGATTATAACGGGTTGTGACCCGTCTATGTTCTCCGAGCTTATCCACGGAAAGATTTTTACCGTGGCAGGAGGCGCAATTAACGGAGAAAACGAAAAATAGCGAGGTTTTCTTATGTTTTTACATATCGGACGCGGCAGGCTTCTCAGGAAAAAAGATATTGTCGGCGTGTTTGACCTTGAAATTACTTCACAGTCAAAGCGCACAAAGGCGTATCTTGCAAAAAAGGAAAAGCAGAACCGCGTAATAAATGTGTGCGACGATATACCGCGCTCGTTTGTTGTTGCAAGCGAGGAAGGGCGCGAGAGGGTTTACATCTCGCAGATATCTCCGCAGACTTTAAAAGGAAGAAGCAACGAAATTATACAGGACTGAATTTGTTTAGTGTTATTTTGAGAAAGTAGAGGAAGAAAAAATGCCTGAAACAGTAGTAAAGGGAAATTATGACGAAAGTAATATTCAGGTACTTGAAGGGCTTGAAGCTGTCCGCCGCCGCCCCGGTATGTATATCGGCTCGACGAGCGAGGCAGGCCTTCACCACCTTGTATATGAAATAGTTGACAACGCCATAGACGAAGCTCTTGCAGGGCATTGCTCGTGCATAACCGTCGAAATCGGCGAGGACGACGTTATCTCCGTTACCGACAACGGCCGCGGCATCCCGACAGGAATTCACGAGACGGGAAAGAGCGCGCTTGAAGTTGTTTTCACGGTGCTTCACGCAGGTGGAAAGTTCGGCGGCGGCGGATATAAGGTCTCCGGCGGTCTTCACGGTGTCGGTGCATCTGTTGTAAACGCGCTTTCGGAATGGCTCGAGGTTGAGGTTTGCGACGGTCGTGACATTCACTATATGCGCTTTATACGCGGTGATGTTGAAACTCCGATAAAGGTTATCGGAAAGGGAACGGAAACGGGAACAAAGGTCACCTTCAAGCCTGACCGCGAGATTTTTGACACTACTGTTTTCAACTATGAAACTTTGCAGAAAAGACTCCAACAGCAGGCGTTTTTGAACGCGGGCGTACGCATAGTGCTCCGCGACAGTCGAAAGGCAGAGGATGGCGCCGAGGGAAAGAGCGACGACTTCTGCTATGAGGGCGGTATCCGCACGTTTGTTGAGTTTCTCAATAAGAAAATAAAGAAAGAGGTAATACACCCCGAAGTTATATACGTCTCAGGCACGCGCGACGACGATTTTGCCGAGATTGCGATGCAGTATAACGACGGCTATAACGAGAATATTATCTCGTTTGCAAATAACATCAACACAACCGAGGGCGGTATGCACGAAACAGGCTTTAAGGCCGCGCTCACGCGTGTTGTAAACGACTACGCAAAGAAAAACAAGATGTTAAAGGACGACGAGAAGTTAGAAGGCACGGATATGCTCGAGGGGCTTACGTGCATAATCTCCGTCAAGGTCTTAGAGGCGCAGTTTGAGGGTCAGACAAAAACAAAACTCGGAAACGCGTCGGTGAGAACGCTCGTTACCAATATGGTAAACGAAAAGCTCTCAACCTTCTTTGAGGAAAACCCGAAGATTGCGCGGACAATCGTCGGAAAGACGATAGATGCCGCCCACGCGAGAGAGGCAGCACGAAAAGCAAAGGAAATTTCGAGAAAGAAGAGCTCAGACTCGCTCTCGCTTCCCGGAAAGCTTGCGGACTGCCAGGTCAAGGATCCGCGCCTTACTGAAATCTACATCGTTGAGGGAGACTCCGCAGCAGGCTCGGCAAAGGAAGGCCGCGACCGCCGCTTCCAGGCAATCCTCGCGCTCTGGGGCAAGATGCTCAACGTTGAAAAGGCAAGAGCAGACAAGATTTATAACAACGACAAGCTCTCCCCCGTTATCGCCGCGCTCGGCACGGGAATCCTTGCCGATTGCGACCTTGAAAAGCTCCGCTACCACAAGGTTGTTATAATGTCCGATGCCGATGTTGACGGCGCGCACATCAGAACGCTTCTCTTAACATTCTTCTTCCGCTTCATGCGCCCGCTTGTCGAGGCAGGACATATCTACTTTGCGATGCCCCCGCTTTATAAGGTTTATAAGGGAAAGCGCGAAAAGTATGTATATGACGACGCGTCACTCCCCGCCGCACTCGAAGAAATCGGCGAGGATGCAAAGATACAGCGCTTTAAGGGTCTCGGTGAAATGAACCCCGAGCAGCTCTGGGAAACAACGATGAACCCCGAAAACCGCGTGCTTGCACGAGTTACTCTCGAAGATGCTATTGCCGCAGACGAAACCTTTACTCTCCTTATGGGCGAGAAGGTCGAGCCGAGACGCGAGTTTATCGAGCAGAACGCAGGCTATGTAACAAATCTTGACGTGTAATGAGGTATAATCACCTATGAGTAAAATAAAACGAGACGAAAAACCGCTCAATCATCTTGAAATAGAAAAGATTATTGATGTTGAGCTTAACGAGGAGATGAAGCGCGCCTATATCGACTATTCAATGTCGGTTATCGTCGGGCGTGCGCTTCCCGACGTGCGCGACGGCTTGAAGCCTGTCCACCGCCGAATTCTCTATACAATGTATGAAGATGGGCTTACGCCGACAAACGCTTACAGAAAAAGCGCAACAACTGTCGGTGACGTGCTCGGTCGCTACCATCCGCACGGCGACAGCTCCGTTTACGATGCTATGGTCCGCCTCGCCCAGCCGTTCTCCATGCGCTATACTATGGTCGACGGTCAGGGTAACTTCGGTTCAGTCGACGGAGACCCCGCCGCTGCATACCGCTATACCGAGGCGCGCCTTTCAAAGATTGCAATGGAGATGCTTGCCGACATCGACAAGGAAACGGTAGACTTCCAGCAGAACTTTGACGGCTACCATCAGGAGCCGACAGTTCTTCCGTCACGTATTCCGTCGCTTCTCGTCAACGGCAGTAACGGTATCGCCGTCGGTATGACGACGAACATCCCCCCGCACAACCTCTCCGAGGTAATTGACGCGATAATCGAGGTTATAGACAACCCCGAGGCAGAGCTTTCCGACCTTATGGAGCACATAAAGGGCCCAGACTTCCCGACAGCAGGCGTTATTATGGGTCTTTCGGGAATCCGCTCGGCATATGCAACGGGCAAGGGACACATAAAGGTGCGTGCGAAGGCGGAGATTGAAGAATACGACAACGGAAAATACCGCATCGTTGCGACGGAAATTCCGTATATGGTAAATAAGGCTCGTCTTATTGAGAGCATTGATGACCTTCGGAAAAACAAGACAATCGAGGGCATAACACATGTTCAGGACGAAAGTAGCCGCGAGGGTATGCGAATCGTCATCGAGCTTTCCTCTTCCGCAAACCCGCAGGTTGTCTTAAACCAGCTTTATAAGCATACGCAGATGCAGACGACGTTCGGCGTTATTTTGCTCGCACTTGTTGACAACAAACCGAAAACGCTTTCGCTTCGCGATATATTGGACCAGTATATAGACTTCCAGAAACAGGTTATCCGCCGCAGAACGGCATTTGACCTTAAAAAAGCGGAGGCGAGAGCGCACATTCTCGAAGGACTCAGAATTGCACTTGACCACATCGACGAGATTATTAAAATTATCCGCACGAGCTATGACGATGCAAAGGCCCGCCTTATGGAAACGTTTGATATGAGCGATATTCAGGCGCAGGCGGTGCTTGATATGCGTCTTGCGCGCCTCCAGGGCCTTGAACGCGAGAAGATTGACGCGGAATATGACGAGCTTATGAAGAAGATTGCATACTGCAAGGAGGTTCTCGAGTCCGACGCTCTCGTTGCGGGTGTCTTAAAGGATGAGCTTACGGTAATCCGCGAAAAGTACGGCGATGCGCGCCGCACGGAAATCGTTCCCGTGGACGACGAGATTGACGATGAGGACTTAATCCCGGTTGAAGACTGCGCTTATACGCTCACACACTTCGGCTATATCAAGCGCGTGCCCGTTTCAACCTACCGTTCGCAGCACCGCGGCGGCCGCGGCGTGTCTGCGATGACCACGCGTGAAGAAGACTTTGCGGAGACTATGTTTACCGCGTCAAGCCACGACTGGATCCTCTTCTTCACAACGCGCGGAAGAATGTACCGTATGAAGGGTTATCAGATACCTGAGAGTAGCCGCACGGCAAAGGGTATGAACATTGTAAACCTTATTGCGTTTGAGCCTGATGAGAAGGTCACGGCGATGCTCTCTATAAAAGAGTTTGACGACGAGCACTTCCTCGTTATGGCAACACGAGCAGGTATTGTTAAGAGAATTGCGCTCTCCCGCGTTGACTCATCACGAAAGGCCGGCGTTCGCGCAATCGGTCTTGATGAGGATGACGAGCTTATCTCCGTTATGCTCACGGGCGAGAACGACGAGGTTATGCTTGCAACGCGCGAGGGTATGGCGATCAAGTTCCGCGCAACCGACATCCGCGCGACCGGCAGAGAGGCAGGCGGCGTTTACGGCATTGATCTTCGCGAGGGCGACTATATCATCGGCGCGGGCGCAGTCCGCGAGGGTAAGGATATCCTCACAGTTACTGAAAAAGGCTTCGGTAAGCGCACCGCAACGGACGACTACCGTTTGCAGAGCCGCTACGGCAAGGGCATAATGAACTATAACATAACGGAAAAGACAGGCAAAATCGCAAGCGTTATTATGATTGACGACACAGAAGACGCTATGATTATCTCAAACGACGGAATTATAATCCGCCTGCCTGCACGCGACATAAACTGCATCGGCCGCGTAACAAAGGGTGTAATCCTTATGCGCATCGGCGAGGGCGTCAGCGTAATTTCTGTTGCTGCTGCACCGCACGAGGAAGAGGAAGAAGCAGAAACGATTAAAATTGAAGAATAATTTATTTTAAGGGAATACCTTCTTTGCGATTCGGCAAAGAAGCAAAACGAATTCAAGGGGGGATTTCGATTTCCCCCTTTGAAACGACCTGGGCGCTTCCGCCCCCGGACCCCAAAAGAACTACAAAAAGAAAGTTTTTTGCTTGAAATACCCCGTCAGAGGACATATGATATGAAACAAGTCACAATTTATACCGACGGCGCCTGCTCCGGAAACCCGGGGCCGGGCGGTTGGGGCGCGATTTTAGAATACAACGGCGTCGAAAAAGAGCTTTCGGGCGGTGCGGATGAGACAACCAACAACCGAATGGAGCTTACCGCAGTTATCGAGGCGCTTTCTGCGCTTCGCGAGCCGTGCCGCGTCTCTCTTTATACCGACAGCAAATATATCGTTGACGGAATAAACGAGGGCTGGGCGGTAAAATGGCGCGAAAACAGCTGGATGAGAAACAAAAAGGAAAAGGCGCTAAACCCCGAGCTATGGGAGAGGCTTCTTGACCTCATCGCCACGCACGAGGTAACCTTCATCTGGGTAAAGGGACACGCCTCAAACGAAAAAAATAACCGTTGCGACCAGCTCGCTGTTTTAAAATCGAAAGAATACACACAATAACACCGGGAGATGAAACAAAAGATGATATATGCAGACAACTCGGCAACGACAAAGGTCAAGCCCGAGGTAATAGATGCTATGCTTCCGTTTTTCGGGGAGCACTACGGAAACCCGTCAAGCCTTTATGCTTTTGCATATGACGCAAAGCGCGCGGTCGAAGAGGCAAGGGAGAAGGTTGCCGAAGTAATCGGCGCAAAGAGCCGCGAGATTTTCTTCACAAGCTGCGGAAGCGAGTCGGACAACTGGGCGCTTCGCGGCGTTGCATCAAAGTTTGACGGCGGACATATAATAACCTCGGCAATTGAGCACCCCGCAATTATGCAGACGTGCAAATACCTCGAAAAGAAGGGCTATCGCGTCACATACCTGCCTGTTTCAGAGCTCGGCGAGGTAAACCCCGACGATGTCCGCGCGGCAATATGCGACGACACAATCCTCATTTCCGTTATGACGGCAAACAACGAAATCGGCACAATCCAGCCGATTGCGGAGATAGGAAAGATTGCACGCGAGAAAAAAATCCTCTTCCACACAGACGCCGTTCAGGCATACGGCCATATTCCGATAAATGTGGACGAGATGAATATAGACCTGCTCTCGCTCTCGGGACATAAAATAGGCGCGCCAAAGGGCATCGGCGCGCTGTATATAAGAACGGGAATAAAGCTTAACAACCTCATCTGCGGCGGTGGCCAGGAGAGAGGACGACGCGCAGGCACGGAGAATGTTCCGTATATCGTGGGCCTTGGCTGTGCGGCTTCTCTTGCGGCGCGCGATATGGAAGAAAACATAAAAAAGCTCTCGGCTATGCGCGAAAGGCTTATTGAAAGAGTTACAAAAATTCCGTACTGCCGCCTCACGGGCCATCCGACAAACCGACTTCCCGGTCTTGTAAGCATTGTTATTGAGGGAATTGAGGGCGAAGCGCTTCTTCTTAATATGTTCAACGAGGGCATCTGCGCAAGCTCGGGCTCTGCCTGCTCGTCAGGCTCGCTTGACCCGTCGCACGTGCTTCTTGCAATCGGGCTTCCCCACCATATCGCCCACGGCTCACTGCGAATTTCGCTCGGTGAGGAAAACGAGGTCGGCGACGAGATAAAGATTGCCGAGGCGATAGAGAAGGTTTCTGCGCGCCTTCGCGCAATGTCGCCTGTCTGGGAAAACGGAAAGCCCATGTGGGCGTAGTCGAAAGGAGAAACATATGTACAGCGAAAAAGTTTTAGACCATTTTTCAAATCCGCGCAACGTCGGCGAGATAGCTGATGCAAACGCTGTTGGCCAGGTCGGCAACTCCAAGTGCGGAGATATTATGAAGATATATATGAAGATTGAAAACGACATCATAACAGATGTAACGTTTAAAACCTTCGGCTGCGGCGCGGCTGTCGCAACAAGCTCAATGGCAACGGAGATGGTAAAGGGAAAATCCGTCTCAGAGGCATTGAAGCTTACAAACCGCGCAGTTGCAGAAGCGCTTGATGGGCTTCCGCCCGAAAAGCTTCATTGCTCCGTTCTTGCAGAAGAGGCGATACAGTCTGCCATTGCAGACTACTACACACGTCAGGGCCTTGATCCGAAGGACTTCGGCATAAAGGTCTGCGATGGTAACTGCGAGCATTGCAGCGCACATAAATAAGAAGAGAAATAAAAAACACCGCCGTAGGCGGTGTTTTTTTTATACTTATATAATGTTATTTTCTTTTTATTCTCGACCACATGACTATAATTGCCTGTCCCGGTATGCCGAGCAAGGGGAAAAGGCGGAAGTTTATGCGCCAGAGCGAGATAAGCGCAACATAAATTGCCAGAATGCATGACCACATAAGACACGAAACTATAAGGAAGTTTCGGCGCGGGTTAAACCAGACTGAGTTAAACACGAGCCACACTATAAGCGATGCGGGCACGGCAAAAACGAAAACGAGCCAGTACTGCGGACCGATATATTCGCGGAAAAGGTCACCAAAGACATAAATCATAAGCGCAACAAGCCAGACGAGAGTTATCGACATACCCATAATAAAGCCGTGGTTTTGCATCCTGACGCGAAGGCGCTCGGTAAAGTTGTTCTTTTTTGTGTGCTCGGCTTCGAGAAGATAGTCAACCGTGACTCCGAAAAGGTCTGCAATCTCCTTTAAGACGGCAATGTCGGGAACGGACTCTCCCCTCTCCCATTTTGAGACAGCCTTGTCCGAGTAGTTAAGCCGCTCTGCAAGCTCAAATTGCGTAAGCTCACTTTCGCGGCGGAGAGAACATATGTTTTTTGCAATAATCTGTTTTAAATCTTCCATATAAAACTCCTTGTTCTGAGTTTACACAAGCCCCATTACCCACTCAACACCGATTGCAACGATAACGACGAGGGCAGAGATTATAAACCCGTGAAGCATGGGCGCAATACCCGACTTTTTCATATCACCAAAGCTTGTGTTAAGTCCGATTGCAGAAAGCGCGCAGACCATAAGGAATTTGCTTACAGCCTTTGCAGCAGAGGAGATACCGGCGGGTGTGAGTCCTGCGCTGTTTACTCCCGCAAGGACGAGAAAGCCGACTATAAACCACGGGAAAAGGCTCATAATATTGACCTTTTTTCCGCTCTCGCGGATTCCCGAGCGTGCTTTGAGGCGGATGTTTACAAATGTGAAGACGAGCACCGTCGGGATTATGGAGAGCGTGCGCGTGAGCTTTACCATTGTTGCAAAGTCGCCCGCCGCCTCGCTGTAAGCATAGCCCGCGGCGACGACGCTTGAAGTGTCGTTGACGGCAGTTCCTGCCCAGAGGCCGTATGCCATATCCGAAAGCCCGAGTGCGCGACCCATAATCGGGAAAAGGAGAATCATCGCCATATCGAAGAGGAAGGTTGCGCTCATAGCGTATGCGATGTCGGTATCCTCCGCATCTATAACGGGAGCTATTGCGGCAATGGCAGAGCCGCCGCAGATGCCCGTGCCCGCGGAGATGAGATTTGAGAGCTTCCAGTCAAGCCCGAGCGCACGGCCGATAAAGTAGCCGCCGCCAAAGCAGGTGAGAAGCGTGAACACCATAACCATAAGCGAGAGCTTTCCGACGGAGAGAATAACATTTACGGAAAGCGATGCGCCAAGGAGAATAATGGCAAACTTCAAAACCTTTTTTGAGGTGAATTTAAGACCCGCCGCAAGCCACTTCGGGCGGAAGAATGAGTTTATAATCATACCGAGAAAGAGCGCGATAACCGACGCGCCGATGATATGAACCGGCAGAAGACTTTCGATAAAACGCGAAACCGCGGCAATCGCCGCCGCAAAGGCAAAACCCGGTATTATTTTTACTGTATCTCCAAAAAACTTCTTCATATTTATCCCCAGAGCTTGTTTTTTATTAAGTATACCATATTTTTCTTGTAAAAACAACGGGTTTTTTGCCCACTCTACTGTCGGGAGAGTCGGCATATCTTGCTTCTACACGCCGTAATTTCGGGTGTAGGTTGAAAAACTGCCGCGATGTGGGTACAATAAAGACATAAAAAAACGGAGGTTTTGAAAAATGAATGACTTTGTAATTTTCACAGATTCGGGCTGTGACCTCGCCGCCGCCATTCTCTCAGACTGGGGCGTAAAAGAGGTCGAGCTTACATTTAAGTTTTCCGGCGAGGATAAGGAATATAAAAACAGCGAGATTTCCCCGAAGGAGATTTACGACCGCATGAGAGGCGGCGACACGGGAAAAACCGCCGCAATAAACATTGAAACGTTCAAGGATGCGTTCCGCCCCGAGCTTGCAGAGGGTCGCGACGTGCTCTACCTCGCGTTTTCATCGGGTTTGAGCAACACCTATAACGCAGGCCGTCTTGCTGCGGAGGAGCTTTCGGAAGAATTCCCCGACCGCCGCGTTATCGCGGTTGACACGCTTGCCGCTTCGGCAGGACAGGGTCTCCTCGTACACCTTGCCGTAGAAATGAAGAAAGACGGCAAAACGATTGAGGAAATTGCGCGCTTTATGCTTGAAAACCGCAATAATATGTGCCACTGGTTCACCGTTGACGACCTTAAATATTTAAAGCGCGGCGGCAGAATCAGCCCAACCTCGGCTTTTGTCGGCGGAGTTCTGAACATAAAGCCCGTGCTCCACGTTGACGATGAGGGTCACCTCGTGAATGTCTTGAAGGTTCGCGGACGCCGCGCGGCACTCGGTGAGCTTTTGAAAAAGTATGACGAGCTTGCAATCGAAAAGGATGGCGTTGTCTACATCTGCCAGGCAGACTGCAAAGACGAGGCCGACGAGCTTTCCGCTTCCCTTACGGAGAAGTTTGGCGCACGCGTTGAGATTATAACCGACATCGGCGCGGTAATTGGCCTTCACGCAGGCCCCGGAACAATCGCCGTGTTCTTTATGGGAAAGAATAAGTAAAAAAATTATCCCGCAGAAGTTTTCTGCGGGATTTTTCTATTCAAAAGCCTTGGCTATCGCCTGTGCCGCGTCCTCTGCGTGGCTGTTGTTTGAAATTTTTTCATCGGCAAAGCGGAGATATTTTTCACATCTTCGCTGATACAGCGCGAAAACATCACGCGAGAGTGGGCGCGAATCCGTTGCAAGGCGCGAAAGCTCGCGCTCCAAAAGATAAATCTTTCCGTTCTGGTGGAGAAGGTTATAGTTTTCCTCGCGCTCCACAACGCCGCCGCCTGTGGATAAGACGTATGCGCTCCCCTTTCCGAATTCGCGGAGGACATCTGTTTCAAGAGCGCGGAAAAAGCTCTCTCCCTTTTCTGTTATGATGTCGCCCGGCACGCCGAAGCGCTCGCGGATAACCTCGTCGGTGTCAACGAATTTCCGACCGAGCCGCTCTGCAACAAGCCTTCCGACTGAGCTTTTGCCCGAGCCCGGCATACCGATGAGCACGATGTTTTCCATACCGCGCGCGACTTTTTTCGCGGCACGGTCAAGCAGAGAGGAAGAAAGCTTCTCTCCGAAAAAAAGCTCCGCGGCAAAGAAGCCTTGCGCCGCGAGCATATAAAGACCGCCCGTGTTTTTTATGCCGAGAGCTTCCGCATCAAGTAAAAGCTTCGTGCGCTTCGGGTTATATATAACGTCAACAACGCCTGAAAGCTTTTCAAAGCGCGAAATGTCAACCGGCGCGATACCCGTTTTCGGGTACATACCGACGGGCGTGGTGTTTATGATGATTTCCGCATCCGAACACCTTTCATAAACGTTTTCATAGTTTACCACACCGCTTCGTGAAACGACCGTGACATCACGCGCACCCAGCTTCTTTGCGGCATACTGTGCGGTTTTTGACGTTCCACCGCTGCCAAGAACGAGAACGCGCTTTCCCGAAACGGAAATTTCAGCGCGGTTTATCATTGCTATAAGCCCTGCCGCGTCCGTGTTATGCCCGCAAATCTTACCGTCGCGGTAAACTATCGTGTTGACCGCGCCGATTTCGCGCGCCGCGTCGGAAAGCTCGTCGCAGAGCGAATATGCAAGTTCTTTGTAGGGGATTGTTACGTTAAGCCCCGAAAACTCGCCGCTTTTTATTATTTTTTCCGCATCCTTTGAGGAAACTTCAATAAGCTCGTAGCTGTAACCTGAGAGGTGCGAATGAATTTCTTTTGAGTAGCTGTGTGAAAGCCGCTCTCCCAGAAGAGCACATTTCATCGCCATTTCTGTCACTTCCTTTGGAAATAATTATAACACTTCCGGAAAAAAACGTCAAATAACGGCGGTGCAGCTCAGGGATAAATCGCCATAAAAAACAATTTTTTGGCGCATAACCGCATTAAATCCGCCGTGAATCCGTCACGTATTGCAGGATTTTTTTGTGAGCTATTCGCGGTAAATTACCGACCAAAACCGTTTTCTCCCTAAGTTGCACCGCCGAAAAAAGGTGCGGCAAAAATTCCGCACCTTTTCGTCTGAACTTTATTTTTTGTATAACGGGCCGTAGACACTGCAAGCTCTGTAATCCTGTCCTTCCTTATCCATGCCGAAAGCATTCCAGCAGGCAGGTCTGAAAATATCTTCCTCAGGAACGTTGTGCATACAAACGGGAATTCTGAGCATTGAGCAGAGCGTGATTACATCTGCACCGACGTGGCCATAGCTTATTGCGCCGTGGTTTGCGCCCCAGTTGTTCATAACGTCATATGCAGTCTTGAACGCGCCCTCGCCCGTGCAACGCGGGGTAAACCATGTGCACGGCCAGGTCGGGTTTGTTCTCTCCATAAGCGTGTCGGAAACCTCGTCGGGGAGATTTACCGTCCAGCCCTCGGCGATCTGAACCGTCGGGCCAAGTCCTTTGACAAGGTTTAAGCGAATCATAGTGACGGGCATCTCCGCGCGTGTTGTATAGTGGCTTGAAAAGCCGCCGCCGCGGAAGTTGTCAAACCCTGCCTCACACCAGACGGTTGCGTCGCACATCTTTTTGATATCTTCGTCGGTTACTTCCCACCATCTCTTCATAGTGGGATTTCCGTTCTCGTCGCGGCACTCACCGCAGCCGTCAAGACAGGCAGCACCCGAGTTTATAAGGTGAATGATGCCGCCGTTTTCGCGTGCCTTGCCCTCTAAATCGTAGCCGGTAACGCGCTTTGTTGCTTCGGGTGACCAGTATGTACGGACATCTGCAAAAATCTGTGCGCGGTGAGTAAGCAGGCGCATGAAGAGCTGACCAAGCCCGTTTAAAACATCGTTTTCGGTAGCGAGAGTGTACGGTTCGCGCGCACCCTCATAGTCAAACGTCGAGCTTAAAAATGCTTCGGGATAGTCGCAGTTGGGCCAGTGGTCTGTCCACTGTCTCTGACCCTGGAAGCCGCCGGCAATCGCGTTGTGGCCGACCATCTCTTCCTCACAGCCCTCGGGAAGGTTCTTGTTTCCACCCATAAGGTCTTTGATTATGCAATACATTTTGACAGTAAATTCCCACTGCTTTTCCTTTTCTTCGGCGGAGAAGCGGTATTCTTCGGGGTTGTCGTCGCGTCCTTCCTTGCACATTTCGCGTGTCCAGGCAAGCGCGCGCTCATATTCTTCCTTGTTGTATATTCCCTCTTCCATACGGCGGAGAATTTCAACCTCGTCAACCGACTCAACGCGCATACCGAGGTATGACTCGATAAAGTCCTGGTCGATGATAGAGCCGCCGATACCCATACACTGCGAGCCTATCTGCAAGTAAGACTTGCCGCGCATTGTGGCAACTGCAAGTGCGGCGCGGCCGAAGCGGAGAAGCTTTTCTTTTACATCTTCGGGAATCTCCTCAACCTTGTCGCGGTCGCAGACCTCGTGGCCGTAGATTCCGAAAGCGGGAAGACCCTTTTGCGCGTGGGAAGCGAGAACAGCCGCAAGATAAACCGCGCCCGGACGCTCCGTGCCGTTAAAGCCCCAGACGCCCTTTATGGTTGTCGGGTCCATATCCATAGTCTCTGAGCCGTAGCACCAGCACGGAGTTACGGACAAAGTGATGTCAACGCCTTCTTTTTTAAATTTATCAGCACACGCCGCCGCCTCGGGAACGCGGCCGATAGTCGTGTCAGCAACGACAACACGCACAGGGTCGCCGTTTGAGTAGTAAAGGCTTTCTTCAAAAAGCTTCTTTGCAGCCATTGCAAGAGCCATCGTCTGGTCTTCCAAGCCTTCACGAAGCTTCATCGGGCCGCGGCGACCGTCGATTATCGGACGGATGCCGATTACGGGATAGTCTCCAACATATCTTTTTTCTGCCATTTTAAAACTCCTCCTCAGATAAAGTTTTCTTATACTATAATTATATACCCCGAAAAAGACATTAACTTGGAATATATTAGAGAAAAAATATAATAATATTCATATTACATCAAAAAAGAAAACTCTTTACAAACTGTATAATTTCGGATATAATATACATATTGTTGCAAAAACAGGGGGATTTCTGATGAATACAAACTTTCCGAGAACGCTCTCCCTGCTCCGCAAGGAGAAGGGTTTAAGCCAGCGCACCGTTGCAAAACAGCTCGGCGTTTCGCAGGCAGTTCTCTCTCATTATGAAAATGGGCTTCGCGAACCGGGGCTTGAATTTGTTGCAAAGTGTGCAGATTTTTATAAGGTGTCGTGTGACTTTCTTCTCGGCAGAACAATGTCGCGCGAGGACTATACCATTACCGCGGAAGACCTTCCCGATATTTCAGAGGAAAAAGACAACGTGCTCCGCGGCAGTATGCTCGCCGCGCTCTCAAAAAAGCTTATCGTAAACTCCATAAGCCTCATATTTGACATTGTGGGAAAATCAAAGAGCAAGAAGCTCATCTCGGAAACTGCGATGTTCTTTAATATCGCGGTTTATAAAATCTTCCGCACGCTTTATTCCGCAAACGGAAAAAACAGCGAGGAGTTCTTCTCCGTTCCCGATAAAGTGTGGCCCGAGCTTACGGATGCCGAGCTTTCGAGAAACCGCCTTTCCGTGAAATGCGCCGCCGAGGGAATAAAGCTCTCTGATGACGACGACACGGCAGAGCTTCCGACACTCTCGCAGGAATACATATCAAAAGAATACCCCGCGCTTGTGCAGTCGCTTCTCTCCGTTTTGCAGACGGCAGGAAAAAGACTTAACGAAAGAATAAAATAAGAAAAAACCGCTCAAAAGTTTTTTGAGCGGTTTTTGTATATACTCCGAAAACCTTGGTTAGAATAAGATAAAAAACCAAAAAAGGTGGCGGGTATATGAAAAGCAAAAAGCTTGTTTTAACAATCTGTTTTTTCGTTATGTTTGCGGCGGTGAATGTCTACGGCGCGGGCGTTTATAAACGCGGAAGCCGCGGAGAAACCGTCACAAAAATTCAGAGTGTGCTTCAAAGCGAGGGGCTTTATACGGGAAACATTGACGGAATCTACGGTGAGCGGACGGAAGACGCGGTTTTGAGGTATCAGGCGCGCGAGGGACTCCGCGAGGACGGAATTGCAGGGCGCGAGACGCTCTCGCATATGGGGCTTATAAGCGAGGCGGAGAGTGTCACGGAAAATGACCTTTATCTGCTTTCGCGAATAATCTCCGCCGAGGCGCGCGGTGAGCCGTATCTCGGTCAGGTTGCCGTCGGCGCGGTTATAATGAACAGAGTGCGTCACCCGTCGTTTCCGAACACGATTGCGGGAGTAATTTACCAGAACGGCGCATTCTCTGCCCTTTCCGACGGTCAGTTTGACGAGCCGATTTCAGAAGAGTCGCGCCGCGCCGCGCGGGATGTGCTTGCAGGCGTTAACCCCGTTTCCGGCGCGATATATTACTATAATCCGCGCACGGCGACGAACCGGTGGATAAGAAGCCGCCCCGTCGTCCGCGAAATCGGCGGTCACGTGTTCTGCACATAGCCCTGCGCGTTATCTTCTAAAAACTTGCGGCAGGCAAGTGAAAGATAGTGGTTTCGCTTCATATAGAACGAAACCTCGCGGCGTATTTCCTCGTCTTTGAGGACATAGAAGAAGAGTGCGGGTGCAGAGTCCGTATAGCGGACGAGCGTGTCGCTTATAAAAGAAATTCCCATACCGGTCGAGGAGATGTTATATGCCGTAACCTGCTGGTCGAGCGAAAAGATTACGTTTGGCGTGATGCCGTGCTTTTTAAAAAGGCGCGCGGCGCGTTTGCCCGTGTCGTTTTCGGGGTTTAAGAGAATAAAAGGTTCATCACGGAAGGCGGAAAGGTCTGCGCGCGGTGCGTTTGCAAGATGCTTTCCGTTTTTTATGTCCGCGTCTGTGAGGGCAAGGTGTGAGAGCCGCTTGTTTATTTCAAAGCTCTTTGGCACAGCGAGAAGAAGAAGCTCGGGGGAGTGCGAGAGCGAGGAAATCTCGTCGTCGCGGTTTTTCGTGTTGTCGAGAACGAGGTCAAGCCTGCCCTGCCTGAGCCTCTCCATAAGATTTTTCGTGCTGTCCTCAAAAATTTCAAAGCGGACGAGCGGGTGAAGGCGGTTGAAGTCGGAGATCATCCGCGGCAGCATAAACGATGCAAAGAGAGAGCTTCCGCCGATTCTGACCGAGCCTGTTCGAAGCTGTGTGAGGTCGTTTAAATAACGCTCGAAGTCGTTCTCGTGCTCGCGGATTGCGCGCGCCTGTCTCACATATTCCTCTCCTACCTCCGTGAGAGTGACGGGGCTTGTCGCGCGGTCAAAAATCGGCGCGCCGAGCCGCTCCTCGATTCTCTTTACAGACGCGGAAAGCGACGGCTGGGAAATATAGAGCCGCTCTGCCGCCTTTGAAAAGCTACCCTCGCGAAGAACGGAGAGAATATACTCCTTGTTTTTAAACATATCGCCACCCCATAACTTTGAAGTTATAAAAAACATATTATAATATATATTTGATTATAGCTAAATTTTTGTGTATAATCAAGAAAAAAAAGAAAAGTTTTCGGGAGATAACAGATATGTTCAGAATAGAAAGAGATTCAATAGGCGAAAAGCAGGTTCCGCGCGAGGCTTATTACGGCGTGCAGTCGCTTCGCGCATTTGAAAACTTTAAAATAACAGGAAGATGCGTTCATCCCGAGCTCATCCGTGCGATAGCCGAGATAAAGCGCGCTTGCGCTATGGCAAACAGCTCAGTCGGTGCGCTTGACAAGAAGATTGCAGACGCGATTATCTCAGCGTGTGATGAAATCTGCGAGGGCAAGCTTTGTGACCAGTTTATAGTAGATGCTGTTCAGGGCGGCGCGGGAACATCTATGAATATGAACGCAAACGAGGTTGTTTCAAACCGCGCGATAGAGCTTCTCGGCAGAGAGAAGGGCGACTATTCGGTTGTTCACCCCAACGACCATGCAAACTGCGGCCAGTCGACAAACGACGTCTTCCCCACCTCGGGAAAGATTGCGGCAATCCGCCTTTTTAAGCGCGCAAAGGAAGCGCTTTCCGGGCTTCGTTCCTCTCTTCTTGCAAAGGCAGAGGAGTTTTCAGACGTTGTAAAGATGGGAAGAACCGAGATGCAGGACGCAGTGCCCCTGACACTAGGAGCCGAATTTGCGGCATTTGCCGCTGCAATCGCGCGCGACATAAAGCGCTTTGACACAGCGATAGCAGAGCTTTCCGTAGTTAATATGGGCGGCACGGCAGTAGGCACGGGAATCACGGCAGACCCCGCATACATAAAGAAAATCGTTCCCACACTTGCCTCCGTCACAGGTCTTTCGCTCACACAGGCAGATGACCTTATCGACGGAACGCAGAATCTTGACTGCTTCGTCATCGCTTCGGGAATAGTGAAGGCGTGCGCCGTAAACCTCTCAAAAATGGCAAACGACCTTCGCCTTATGTCCTCCGGCCCGCGCACGGGCTTTGGTGAGATAAACCTTCCGCCGAAGCAGAACGGCTCATCCATTATGCCGGGAAAGATTAACCCCGTCATCCCCGAAGTTATGAGCCAGATATCATATAACATAATCGGCAACGACACGACAATTACACTCTCGGCAGAGGCAGGTCAGCTTGAACTTAATGCAAACGAGCCGATAATCTTCTACTGTCTCTTCGAGTCGATAGAAACGCTTACACAGGGTGTGCTCGCAATGAAGAACGAGTGTGTCGACGGAATTTCCGCAAACCGCGAAAAGTGTGCAGACGACGTTGCAAAGAGCATGAGCATCGTCACCGCTCTCTGTCCGTATATCGGATACACAAAGTCCGCCGAGCTTGCAAAGCGCGCTATGCGCGAGGGAAAGAGAATCCGCGAGGTTGTTCTCGAAGAAGGCATTTTTGACGAGGAGAAGCTCGACGAAATCTTAAACCCCTTTAATATGATTCAGTAACCCCTGCAATTTTTGCTAAAAGAAAGAGAGATGCTTCATTTTCAAGCATCTCTCTTTCTGTCTAGAACAGAGAAGGAACATCTCCGCCGTTCTTTAAAATTTCAAAGCACGAGATAAGGTTTTCCATCTCGGAAACGCCGACATAGAAATCGGGGGTTTTGCCGTCAATACTTGCGGCATACTGCCGCTCGTTCATGCGGTGCAGTGAAAGCGTGGAGGTTTTTCCTCCTTTAAGACGCGCCGTAAGCGTGAGTGCGGGCGTTGTTTCGTATTTTTCTCCCATAAACTCGCCTGCCGCGGTAAAGCGGACGGAGTGCAGGAAGAGATTTTTCGCGTTTTCGCCTGAAATCTCGCCGCCGTCGTATTTCCCCGTGAGGGTGTTGTCGCTGACGGAGAGCGAGAGCGTGTGGTGCGCGTCGGGGAGATTGTAGACAATCTCCGAGACCTCTTCTGCCGTATAGAACCATATAAGCGGGAAGATGATGTCAGAAAGGCTTATGTTTTTAAAGTCGATTGTTTTTTCCGTGAGGAGGACGCTCGGAATGCCCTCAACCATAACATATGTCCCCTCACCGCCGTCGGCGTCGTTTCCTATAAGAAGCGTAACGGACAGCTTATTTGTTTTAAATGAGAGTCGCGACGGAGAGGCAAGGCCGTATTTTGCAAGGTCACGCGGGCGGTCCTCAACGAGGCTTTTTGCGCGTATGTCCCGCACCTTGTCAAGCAGGAGTGTCTTCACCGTGTCGGGGTTGGTTTCAGCTTTGACGGGGCTTTCAATCTTATAGTCGGTTGAGATGACCTTGTTCTCCGCGATTTCCTTGTCCGTCTTTCGCACAAGGGAGACGGTTTTCTTTCCCGGTCGCGAAAGCGTTACGGAAGAAAGCGGCGTCTCCTCGGGAATTTCGGGGAAAAGCTCGATGTTGCGAAGGTTTTCCTTTACGGTAAAGAGAAAGTCGCGGCTCATTCCGCCGACGGACCAAACCGTGTCGCCGTCTGACCGTTTTACATAAACGCCTTCACCGACGGGGAGAGCGTCGCCGACGAGAAGAGTCTGCACCTCGCCGTTTTTAAGTGTGAAGCGCACCTCGCGGCTCGGATTTTCAAAGCCGAAGTTTCCGTCGTCTGTGCCGATTTCTTCGCGCGCGGCAAGAGTTGAAAGGTAGTTTATGACGGAAAACATCTTCGTCTCGTCAAACGGAAGAAGTCCGTCCTCTCCGCGCACCGACGCGGTTGTTTTGTTCGTCATATCAAGTGAGAACGGAGAAAGACTGCCGCCGAGAAAGTCAACGCTTTTAACATCCGCAAGGTCGATGTCAAGAATTTCTATCGTCTCGGACATTTCAAGACCGGGAATCTCAATGGGCGGAGTCTCTTTTTCGGGGAGAAGCTTTACCGTTATGAGCGCGGCGGCGGCAAGAATAACAAGGACAACCGCCGTTATGATAACAGGCTTAAACTGTTTCATATAAAAAACCTCCTGTAAACACAAACCTTCCCGATGACAGGGAAGGTTTTGTTGTTTTTATCTGTTCTTTCTTCTTATAAACACGAAAATCCCTGCCGCAAAGAAGAGAAGCGGGATAATAGCGATTAAAACAATTCCGAGAAGAGTTACAGCTCCCTCTGTTATATAGAGAGAGTAGACAGACTCAACCTTCGGCGCAATCTGCACGGTGAGCGTGTCGGGGTTTGCGTAGTCTACCACCTGCGTGAAGAACGAGCTGTTAAACGCGCGGGAGACAGAGGAAAACTCCTCCATTGCAGCCATCGACGAGCCGAAGGCGAAAACGCGGGAAGTACCCTTTTTGCCGACTGCTTCAAGCGCGCGCTCGGCAACTGCCGCCGTCGTGAACGGGCCGGAGACATCGCCACTCTCGCGGTTAAACGACGAAATCTTGTTGTCCGCGGAGAGAAGCTTTCCGAAGCTCTCCTTTGAAGACTCTGAAAGCGGGAGCGTGCGGAGATAGCCGAGGCCCGCGTCGGTAAGGTTTATCGGGCGCGTTCCGGGAGAGAGAAGTGAGAGCTGACCAACGCTTGCGGGGTCGACGACCTCGTCGGAAACGACAGACACAACAACCGTTGCCGCACTCTGGTATGAGTTTGTCTCATCGCAGATGATATACGGAGAGAACTCAAAGCCCCACTCGGCAAGGTAGCGTTCAAGCACCGGAAGCGCGGGCACCTGTGAGCCCCAGAGCACATAAAGACTTGCGCCGTCACGAGAGAGGAACTCTTCAAGATTTGCAATCTCCTCTGCCGTGTAGTCAACGCTCGGAGAAGAGATTACGAGGTTGTCAATTTCCTCTGAAACGGGAGAGGCAAGGTCAACTTCGTTTGTCCGAAAGTTGTTTCCCTCAAAAATTGTCAGAAGCGCAGAGGGAGAAACTTCGCCGTGGCCACGGACAAAGCCTGCCGCCGCAACACCGTCTGACGAGACGTGTGCAATCGCGGCTGTTATAAGCTCCTCGCTCTGGTAATACTTTTTGTTCTGGTTTCCGCCGAGCGTGTATGCAAATTCAGAGCTCTGCACAACGGTGTAGCGGTATTTTCCCTCGATTACGAGCGCCATCGCGTCGGAGTTTATCGCCTTTGGATATTTCTTGAAAAACTGCGGGTTCTTGTTCGGGTCGATAAATTCATATTTAACCTTTCCACCCGACGCGGCATTGTAGCGCTGGATGGTTTCAAGCGCGGGCTTTGAAACATCGCCCTTTTCCATCTCGGCACGGGTTGAGAGGATGTAGATATTCACATCGTCGGAAAGCGAGGAAAGAAGCTTTTCTGTCTGTTCGGAGAGAGTATATTTTCCCTCCTCGGTAAGGTCAAACTTCAAATTGAAGCGGTCTCCGAGGTATCCCGCAAAGAGGTTGAAGATTATAACGGCGGCGACGAAGAGCGCCGTGAAAACGGCTGCTGCCGCGCCGTATTTTATTTTTCTTGAATTAAACTTCATTCTTCCCGCACCTCCTATGACCAGCGGCGCTTTTCGATAACGCGGGTTGTGAAGAAGAGGAAAAGCACCGTAAGGCTTACAAAATAAATCGCGTCAGAAAGCGAGAAAACGCCCCCTGAAAAGTCGCGGTATCTTGTGATTATGGAGAGAAATCTCGAAATTCCTGAAAGCACCTCAGACGTTGTTGCCTGGAAGATGAGGTCGAGGAAATAAAATGCGGAGAGCGTGAGCATTGAGAGGAGAGCCGAGATAATCTGGCTTTCCGAGAGCGAGGACATAAACTGCGAAACTGCGATATATGCCGCCGCGGCAAGGATTATTGCGATATAGTTTCCGACCGTCACGCCGACGTCAAGCGTGCCGAAGGCGTGTGTCAGAATCGGATAGATAAGCGTCACACAAAGTGCAATTAAAAAGAGCATGAGCGCGGCAAAGAACTTGCCGAGCACAATCTCGCCGACATTTATAGGAGCGGTGAGGAGAAGCTGGTCGGTTTTTTGCTTTTTCTCTTCGCTCCATATCCTCATCGTAACGAGCGGGATGAGGAAAATCATCGCGACGAGCATATTGCTGAAAACGTGGCGGAAGTCGCTCTGATACTGCGAGATGGAGAGAGCGAAATATAAAAGTCCCGCAAGGAGAGAAAACGCGCCGCAGAAAACCCAGCCGTAGCCGCCTGTAAAATATGCGCGAAGCTCGCGCCTGAAAATTGCTTTCATCAGTTTTCCCCTCCTTTGTTTGTAAGCCGTGCAAAGATTGATTCAAGAGAAGACTCTGCTTTTGCAAAGGAGAGAAGCGGAAGGTTTTGCTCCGCCGCGGCAAGGAAGACGTCTTTTCTTATGTCAAGCCCTTCTTTTGCCGTGATGATATATTTCTTTCCCGGTTTTGAAACGTCAAGCACGCCCGCAATCCCCGCAAGGCAGGCGATTGCGACGTCTTCGTCGCCGTCAATTTCAGCTTCGTATCTGTTTTCTCCGCCGAGATCCTGCATAATCTCCTCTGTTTTTCCGTCGGCAACGATTTTCCCCTCGTTTATAACGACGATGCGCGTGCAGACGGCAACAACCTCGGGGATGATATGCGTTGAAAGGATGACCGTGTGGTCTTCGCCGAGGCTTTTTATGAGATTTCTTATCTCGACTATCTGGTTCGGGTCAAGGCCGACGGTCGGCTCGTCAAGGATGAGCACATCCGGGTCGCCGATGAGCGCCTGCGCAATGCCGACGCGCTGGCGATAGCCCTTGGATAAGTTCTTTATAAGGCGAGCTCTTACGTCCGAAAGCCCGACACGCGCGCAAATATCGCTTATGTGCTCCTCCTTTTTCTGGGTTGCGCGGCGAAGCTCGTAGACAAAGTTTAAATACTCGTTTACCGTCATATCAAAGTAGAGCGGCGGCTGTTCGGGGAGATAGCCAACGTGCCGTCTTGCTTCATACGCGTCGTCGAGCACGTCAAACCCTGCGATTGAGGCGCTTCCGCCGGTTGCAGAGAGATAGCCCGTGAGCATATTCATAGTGGTTGACTTTCCTGCGCCGTTCGGGCCGAGAAAGCCGACAATTTCACCTTTTGATACGCAGAACGATATTCCGCGGACAGCTTCCTTTGAGCCGTAGCGCTTTGAAAGGTTTTTAATCTGTATCATAGCGTCCTCTCCTGGTTTTTAAAGTATAATGCTATGGTAACACTTTCGTGGTCAGGTTTTGTTAATATTTTATAAATCTTATTCGTCTGTCTTTGTTATCGCGATGTTAAGGTCAGAAAGCTGAACGTCTTCGACAAAGTCGGGGGACGCCATCATAATCTCCGATGCGTTCTGAACCTTCGGGAAGGCGATAACGTCGCGGATGTTGTCAGTTCCTGCAAGGAGCATAACAAGGCGGTCAAGACCGAACGCAAGTCCGCCGTGGGGCGGTGCACCGTAGGAAAATGCTTCTATCATATGGCCGAAGCGGTCGTTTGCTGCCTCTTTTGTAAAGCCGAGCGCCTCAAACATCTTCTCCTGCAAGTCAGACGAGTGAATACGGATAGAGCCGCCGCCTGCCTCGTTGCCGTTGATGACAAGGTCATATGCCTTTGCGCGTGCATTCTTCGGGTCGGTCATCATAGTCTCGACGTCCTCGTCCATCGGAGCGGTGAACGGGTGGTGCTTTGCGACATAGCGGTTTTCTTCCTCGTCATACTCAAAGAGCGGGAATTCGACAATCCAGAAGATGTCGTAGCGGTCGGGGTCGATAACGTCAAGGCGCTTTGCACACTCGCAGCGAAGCGCGCCGAGAGATGCGAAGACAACGTCGTCGTTTCCGTCGGCAACAACGAAGATAACGTCGCCGTTCTTTGCCTCTGCGCGGTCAATGATGGCGCGCACCTCGTCCTCTGTAAGGAACTTTGCAAAGCTAGATGACACCGTGCCGTCGTCTGCAAGTTTAAGCCATGCAAGGCCTTTTGCGCGGTAGGTTTTAACCCACTCTGCAAGACCGTCAATTTCCTTTCGTGCAAACTTCGCGCCGCCGTCGACCTTGATCATACGGACGCTGCCGCCTGCCTCGACTGCACCGGAGAACACCTTGAACTCGCATTTTTCCGCGATGTCGGAGATGTTCTGAATTTCAAAGCCGAAGCGCGTGTCGGGCTTGTCCGAGCCGAAGCGCTCCATAGCTTCGCGGTAAGGCATTCTTTTGAGCGGAAGCTCAATCTTCTTGCCGAGGATTTTTTCAAAGAGCGTTGCGATAAAGCCCTCGTTTACACTTATAACGTCGTCAACGTCTGCAAAGCTCATTTCAAGGTCAATCTGCGTAAATTCCGGCTGACGGTCTGCGCGGAGGTCCTCGTCGCGGAAGCAGCGCGCAATCTGCATATAGCGGTCAAAGCCCGCGAGCATTAAAAGCTGCTTATACTGCTGGGGCGACTGCGGAAGCGCATAGAACTTACCGGGGTGAACGCGGCTCGGAACGAGATAGTCACGCGCGCCCTCGGGGGTGGACTTTGTGAGAATCGGCGTTTCAATCTCAAAGAAGCCGTTTTCGTCGTAATAGTCGCGCGCAATCTTCGTTATGCGGTGGCGGAGCGCCAAAAATCTCTGCATATCGGGACGGCGCAGGTCAAGATAGCGGTATTTAAGACGGAGAACGTCGTTAACGTCGCTGTCTTCAACAATCTCAAACGGAGTTGTCGCTGCCTTTGAGAGGATTCTCATCTCACTTGCAAAAACCTCAACCGCGCCTGTCGGTATGCGGTCGGTAATTGCGCCCTCGCCGCGGCTTCTTACCTTGCCGCGGATTGTGAGAACGAACTCGCTTCTGACGGTGAACGCCTTTTTAAAAAGCTCTGCGTTTTCCGCCTCGTCAAAGGTGCACTGGATTATTCCGCTTCTGTCGCGCAGGTCAACGAATATAAGACCGCCGAGGTTTCTTGCGCGCTGAACCCAGCCGCAGACGGTAACCTCACGGCCGATATCTCCCTCACGGAGAGTTCCGCAATAGTCGGTTCTTTTCATTCCCGTAATGTTTTCCATTATTTCAAGCCTCCAATCAGAGCTTTTATTTCGTCAGCTGAAAGCGCACATTCGCGCATTTCGCCGCTTTCCATATCCTTTATGTTTGCCTTACCCTCCGAAAGCTCGTTTCCGCCGATAACAACGCAGAATTTTGCGCCGAGCTTTGAGGCATATTTCATCTGCGCTTTGAGCGAGCGGCAGGTCGTGTCGCGCTCAGCGGCAACGCCGAGTGCACGAAGCTCCCAGACAAGCTTGTGTGAGAAAATCTCCGCGTCGGCTTCGGCATATGCAACGAAGATGTCCGGAGAAATTCTGCCGCCGGGAAGCTTTCCCTCCGCTTCGAGCGTCAGCATAAGGCGCTCTATTCCGCAGCCAAAGCCAAGTCCCGGAGTTTCGGGGCCGCCAAGGCTCTCTACAAGGCCGTTATACCGTCCGCCGCCGAGCACCGTTGACTGTGCTCCGAGTTTGCCCGAAACAAACTCGAACACGGTGTTCGTGTAGTAGTCAAGCCCGCGCACGAGCATCGGGTCAAGTGTGTATTTTATGCCTATCTCATCAAGGCAGGTTTTAAGCTTTTCAAAGTGGTCGCGGCAGGAGTCGCAGAGAAAATCAACAATCTTCGGCGCATCCTTTGAAATTCTCTTGCAGATTTCGCTCTTGCAGTCGAGAATTCGCATCGGATTGCGGGAGAGGCGGTCGTTGCAGGTCTCGCAGAGCTCGCCTGTCTTTGTGCTGAAATATTCCGTCAGCGCCGCGTGGTAGTTTTTTCTGCACTCGCGGCAGCCGCATGAGTTTAAGTGAAGCTCGGTGTCCGTAATGCCAAGCTCGGAGAGGAGCGTTGCACCCAGTGAGATTACCTCAGCATCTGCCGTTGCGTCCGCCGCACCAAAGCACTCAACACCGAACTGGTGATGCTCGCGAAGTCTTCCCGCCTGGGGTTTTTCGTAGCGGAAGTTCGGCGCGATGTAGTAAACTTTGAGCGGGAGGCCCTTTGCGTGGAGCGAGTGCTCTATAAAGCTTCGCACAACACTTGCCGTGCCCTCGGGACGGAGCGCGATGTGGCGGTCACCCTTGTCGTAGAAGTCGTACATCTCCTTCTGCACAACGTCTGTCGTGTCGCCCACGCCGCGGTCAAAGAGCGCAACCTCTTCAAACGTCGGAAAGCGGATTTCAGAAAAGCCGAAGCGGTGAGCAAGGCTTCTCAGTTTTTCTTCAAGTATCTGCCATGAGCGCGATTCCTCGGGGAGAACGTCACGAGTTCCGCGCGGAGCTGTAATCTTTTCCATTTATATCACTGCCTTTTGAATATACTATATCTAAAAAATTTTATCGTATTTTGCCCAAAAAGTCAAGAGTTTGAGCCGTTTTGCAAATTTTTCTTGACAAGGGATTTTCTGTCGTGCTATACTAACTGTACTAATACAAGTAATACAGTTGGAGAACGGGGAGATGAGACTGTGATAAATCTTGATTTCAAAAGCGGGAAAACCATACATGAGCAGATAGAAGAGGGCATAAAAAGCCTTATAATCAGCGGTGTTCTTAAAAAAGACGAAAGACTTCCGAGTGTGCGCGAGCTTTCGCTTTCGCTTACGGTAAACCCCAACACGGTACAGCGGGCATACCGCGAGCTTGAAGCGGGCGGGTTTATCAGGAGCATCAAAGGAAAAGGAAACTTTGTTCTCGGAGCAGGCGGGAAAGACCGTGCGGACAAGGCGGAAAAGGCATATGAGCGCCTGTGTCGCGCCGTGCGCGAGCTTTCATTTCTCGGTGAGGAGAAGAAAGACATACTTTCCGCGATTGAGGAAATATACACGAAAAAGGAGGGCTCTTTATGATAAAGGTTACGGGTGTAACGAAATATTTTGACGATTTTAAAGTGCTTGACGATGTATCAATGCACGTCCGCCGCGGCACGATTTACGGGCTTGTCGGCCCGAACGGCGCGGGCAAGACAACGCTTATAAATCACATAAACGGCTGTCTTATCCCGAAGTCGGGAGAAATAAGTATTGCTGGCGAGCCTGTTTTTGAAAACGAGAGCATAAAGAAAAAAGTGCAGAACATCTCCGACGACTGGTTCTATTACAGCACATTTACCGTCCGAGAGATGGCGCAGTTCTACCGCGACATCTACCCCTCTTTTTCTTCCTCGCGCTATGAGGCGATAAAGGAGATTTTCAAGATAGACGAAAAGCGGCAGATAAGAAAGCTTTCAAAGGGAATGAAGAAGCAGGTCGCGTTCTGGCTTTCTCTCTCCGCGTGCCCCGAGGTGCTCATCCTCGACGAGCCGCTCGACGGGCTTGACCCCGTTATGCGAAAGCAGGTTTTAAGCCTTGTTATTGCCGACACTCTCGACCGCGAGATGACGGTGCTTGTGTCGTCGCACAACCTGCGCGAGCTTGAAGACATCTGCGACTGGGTGGGGATTATCCACAACGGGCGGATGATACTCGAAAAAGAGCTTTCCGACCTCAAAGGCAGTGTCCACAAATATCAGCTTGTGCTTGACGAGGCAGCACGAAAGGCACTCTCGGAGGATAATAACATTCTCCATATATCCCACACAGGCTCGGTTTACAGCATAATCGTCCGCGGGGATGCAGACGAATGCACAAAACGCTTTTCCGTTTTGTCGCCCGTGCTTTGCGAGAGAATAAGCTTAACGCTTGAAGAGGTTTTCATTTATGAGTTGGGAGGGCTTGGATATGACTTTAAAAACATCATTGTTTAACCGCGGAATATATAAGTCCACAACGAAAAGATACATATGGGGCTTGGTTTTCTATTTCCTTGTTCTTTTTATGACAACCGTGCTTCCCATCCTCTTTTCCGGGGACACGGAGAGTAAGCGGTATCTTCTCGCCGAGACGCCGCGCTCGCTCATTTTAGACGATGTTTATATCTACTTCCCTATGGTTTTCGCTCTTTTCGTGCCGACGGTGACAGCGCTTCTGGTCTATCGGTTTGTCCATTCAAAAAAGTGTGCGGTTTTCTCCCACAGCCTGCCTGTTTCAAGGCGCGCAAACTACATAACAACCGTGCTTTCCGCGCTTACGCTTATGTGCGCTCCGATAATTTTAAACGGCGCGATACTCTCGGTTATGTCGGTTTCGGGATATGGCGCGCTGTTTGATTTTTCATCGTGCCTTGTCTGGACGGGTGTTAACCTGCTCACCGTCTTTCTTATGTTCTCGGTCGCATCAGTTTCCGCGCACCTTACCGGAAACAGTTTTGCGATGGTTGGGATAAATGTGCTTATCCACCTTATCGCAATAATCTTTGCGGCGGGCTTTTCAACACTTGCAAACACGTTCCTCTATGGCTACCACGAGGTAAATGCGCTTATAAACCGTGCGGTTGAATGGAATTTCGCAGGCTTTATCACAAGCCTTGTAAGCCGATTGCGATATTTTCCCGAGGGCGTCATTTTCAGCGCGGGAAGACTTGTTATAATGCTTGTTTTTGCGCTTGTTTTATACATTGCGGCATACCTTCTCTATAAAAAACGCCGCATTGAAACGGCAGAGGATGTTGCGGCATACAGAATCCTAAACCCGATTTTCAAATATCTCCTCACAACCCTCGTCGCGCTCGGAACATTTGCGATTTTTGCAAATATGCTCGTCGACGGTGCGGCATTTCCGATTATAATAACGGTAATTCTTTCCTTCGTTGCATATTTTGCGTCTGAGATGGCGCTTAAAAAGAGCTTTAAGATCTGGCGCGCCTGGCGCGGGTACGCCGTGTTCGTGTTGGTGTTTGCCGCAGTCGTCTCCGCTTTTGCGTTCACAAGCTTTTTCGGGTATGAAACGAGAGTGCCCGAAGCGGATAATGTCAAAAGCTTTGCCGTTTATGAAAACGAATCGGGCGAGATTTCTGACCCGTTTGTTGAGGACACAGTCCTCACAGAATATCTTACGGAGAAGCACCGCACATTTGCCGAGCGCGAGGATAAGGGAGTTGTGCGGACATACACACAAGAGAAACCGCGCGCTTTGTTTATAAAGTATAAGCTTAAAAACGGCGACTCTATGACGCGCCGCTACTATATGAGCGAGCGGGAGTTTTGCGAGATTTTAGACCGCATGTATGAAAGCGAGAGCTATAAGCTGAAAAATACAGACATATTCTCGGATGTAATTAAAAATATCCGCGACGTGCAGTTTAACAATGTCGATATTTCTGTTTCGGGAAAAGACGCCGAAGGCATTGTCGACGCCATCCGGCGCGACCTTCTCGCACTCAAATTCACCGAGAGCCGTATGGAAGGTGCTGCGTGGGAGACACGGCTTCATATTGAGTATGAAAGGGCGTACGGTGAGAGCGAGGAATATAACCCGTATATGATACACACGATAAGCCAGAGAGTTAACGCAAACTATAAGAACACGCTTTCATACTTACAGGAAAAGGGGCTTTATGACAAGCTCTTCAATGCAAACAACACTTCTCTTACCGTGTTGACTTATAAGCAGTGGCAGACCTTTGCCGATAAAGAAAAAGAGCTTCTTGAATTTGCATCGGGAGAGAAGATGACGGTTGATGTCGGCGAGATGAGGATGATAGAAAACATCCCCGGCGCGGTGAAGATTACCGACGATGCGACAAAGCAGAAAATCCGCGAGTTTGTCCTCAAAACCCCTGTGAGGTATGTTCCCGACAAGGAATTTTCATACTTTGTCTGCACGGTAAACGAGGGCGGATATGTAGTCGCGATTGCTGCGTTCTATGAAGACGGAGAAAAGCTCCTTGAACTTATAAAATAAAACAGGAAAAACGGAGTAGTAAAACTACTCCGTTTTTTATGCTCTTGAAAGTGCTATTGAGAAGCGGACAATCATTGCCGAAAGCTCGGCTCGCGTTGTTGTTCCCTGCGGGGCTAAAAGTCCGTTTTTGCCTGAAATTATGCCCTCGCCGACGGCCCAGGACAAACCGGCCTTTGCAAACGCGGAAACGCTCTCCGCATCAGAAAAAGAGGAGAGGTCCGCACCCTTTTCAGAGTTCCCCGCAAGGCGGAACATAATCGTTGCAAGAGCCTCGCGCGAAACGGGGGCGTTTGGTGCAAACTCTGTTTTTGAAATGCCCGTAACAATGCCTTCACTTGCCGCCCAGGTGACGGCATCGCGGCACCAATCCTCCGTGACATCGGGGAAAAGGCAGTTTTCTTTAACCTTCGGGCTTCCCTTTGCGCGCCAGAGCGCCGTGACTATCTGCGCGCGGCTTGATGCCTCGTCCGGCTTAAAGTATACATTTTTGCCCTCCTCCGAAACGGAGAGGAGCCCGCTTGTGAGACACGCCTTTATGTGCTCCTGCGCCCAGTGCCCCGCGATATCGGAAACGGAAACGGTCTTGCCGTCTATCACCATATCAACCGTGGCTTTTGCAGGTGCCGGCTCAACATAGCCCTCGGGATAGCGCGTTGTGTAGTAGGTGGCGCGCCTTACCTGTGCTGCCGTGATTTTTCTTCCCCAGTGAACGCGTCCCTCCCAGTTTCCCTCACCGATGATTATGTAGTCGGAATGCTTTTCGAGGACAACCGTGCTGTGCCCCGGAAGGCGCAGAATGTCGCCCACGCGAAGGTCTGAAATCTCAATCGGGTTGCCGCTTGTCGGGTAGATGTTGCGCGCGGGCAGATGACCGAACGCCGCGTCGGAGAGGAGCATTGCAAAGCCCATACACGCGCTTGCGCCGCCGTATGTCCCGCCGTTCCATGAGTAATAATGTCTTCCCGACCAGGGCGTGCCCTCGGGGTATTTCGTCTTCATCGCAATTATTCTGTTATATGCTTCTGCCTGTGTGGGAACGTTTGTTGCAAAAGAAACGGAACAAACACACACAAGCACCAAAGCCAGGCAAATAAGCTTTTTTATCATACGCTTTTTATCCTCCGTGAGCGTATTTTACCATAAAACCGCAATAAAGTCAAAAAAACCCCGCTTCCAAAATACGGAAGCGGGGAAATTTTCTTATAACTGTCGTGCCTTTGCCTCGCAGTAAACACAGCGGTGTGCGCCGCTTCGTGATACCTTGAACATATGCGTAACCTCCTGCTCGGTCGAGGTTATGCAGCGCGGGTTGAAGCAACGGTGCTCGCCGAGGATGAGACCCTCTTCGGAGAGCGTTTCGTTTTCTGAAACCCTTGCCTCTTCAAGAAGCTTCAAGATGAGCGCCATTCGCATATACTTTCCGTTTGCGACCTGCTTGAAATAGCAGGCGCGCGGGTCGCGGTCCACCTTGACGCTTATCTCGTTAACGCGCGGCAGCGGGTGGAGAACACACATATCCTCCTTTGCAAGGGCCATCTTCTCTGCTGTTAAGATATAGCTGTCTTTGAGACGGTTATACTCCTCGTCTGTCTCAAAGCGCTCTTTCTGTATTCTCGTCATATAGAGAACATCAAGGCTGCCTATCGCATCTTCAAGCGAGGTTGTCTCTTCAAAGTCGAAGTCAATCTCTTTTTTTATGTAGCTCGGAACGCGAAGCTCCTCAGGTGAGATGAGAACGACCTTTATGCCTGTGTATCTTGCAAGTGCCGCGATGAGAGAGTGTACCGTTCTTCCGAATTTAAGGTCACCGCAGAAGCCTATCGTGAAGTCTGAAAGCCTTCCCTTTTCGCGGAAGATTGTGAGAAGGTCTGCAAGGGTCTGTGTCGGGTGGCAGTGTCCGCCGTCGCCGCCGTTGATGACGGGAACGGTTGCCGCGCGCGCGGCAACGAGCGGCGCACCTTCTTTCGGGTGGCGCATAGCGATGATGTCGCAGTATTCGCTCATAACTCTTGCCGTGTCAGACACGCTCTCGCCCTTTGAGGCAGAGCTTGACGCCGCCTCCTAAAAGCCGAGCACACTGCCGCCGAGTTCCAGCATAGCCGCCTCAAAGCTGAGGCGCGTTCTTGTTGACGGCTCGAAAAAGAGCGTTGCAAGCTTCTTGCCGCGGCACATTTCGGAATATTTCCACGGATTTGCGATTATGTCACACGCGACGTGCAAAAGCTCATCAATCTCCTCTGTTGTGAGGTCTAAAATATCAATAACACTTCTCATTTTTTCTCCTTTATCCTATCCAGGATTCGTCAGACGGATTGTTTCTGAACTTTATAAGGCGGGAGACGTCCTCTGCCTTTATGTAGTTTTCCTCAGCCGCAACTGCTGCTATAACGTCAAAGTTTGTAAGGGAGACGTTCTTGACGTTTGCCGCAGCGAGCCTGTCAAGGCCTTTCTGCATACCGTAGGTGAAGATTGAAACGATACCGAGAACCTCCGCGCCTGCCTCGCGAAGCGCGTCAACAACCTCAATGCAGCTACCGCCGGTTGAGATAAGGTCTTCAACAACAACGACCTTTTGTCCCTTTTCGAGTGCACCCTCGATTCGGTTGCCGCGGCCGTGGTCCTTGTTTCCCGAGCGGACATAGCCCATCGGAAGGCCCATAATGTGGCCGCAGATAGCCGCGTGGGCGATACCTGCCGTTGAAGTGCCCATAAGCACCTCTGCTTCGGGATAATGCTCGCGGATGAGCGAAACAAGACCGTTTTCAACGTCGTTTCGTACCTTTGGTGCCGTTAAAGTGAGGCGGTTGTCGCAATAAACAGGGCTCTTTATGCCGCTTGCCCAGGTAAAAGGCTTCTCGGGGCGGAAGAAAACCGCCTTTATTGACAACAAATCACGTGCAATAAGCTTTTCCATATTCTTTATCCTCCCTAGTCTACAAATTCAGAAACGCATCTCTCGTATGCAGCAACGGGGTCCCCTGCCGCGGTAATCGGGCGGCCGACTACGATGTAGTCCGAGCCGATTGCCTTTGCGGCGGCAGGTGTCATAACACGCTTCTGGTCGCCGACGTCGCCGTCTGCAAAGCGGACACCCGGTGTTACGGTTAAAAATTCGCGGCCACATACGTTATGTACCTTTTCTGCTTCAAGCGGAGAGCAGACAACGCCGTCAAGACCGGCTTCCTTTGCGCTTTTTGCATAGTGCATAACAACCTCGTCAATCGGCTTTTCGATGAGAAGGTCGCGCTCCATAGTCTCCTGGTCGGTCGAGGTAAGCTGGGTTACCGCAATAAGAAGCGGGCGCGAGCCGTCCTCGCGGGTAAGACCTTCTATTGCCGCCTCCATCATCGGGCGGGTTCCCGCCGCGTGGAGGTTTGTGATGTCAACATCTAGGTTTCGGAGAACAGACATCGCCTTTTTTACGGTGTTGGGGATGTCGTGAAGCTTCAAATCAAGAAAAATCTTGTGTCCGCGGCGCTTAATCTCGCGCACGATTTCGGGACCCTCGGCATAGAAAAGCTCCATACCGATTTTAACAAACGGTTTTCTTCCCGTGAACTTGTCAAGGAATGCGAAAGTGTCCTCTGCACTCTTGAAGTCACATGCTACAATAACATCTTTTCCCATTACTTTGCCACTCCTATTATATCTTTTAAATTTTCTATTCCGTATTTTTCCATAACGCGCGGAAGGTCGTCTATTATGTCGCGGCAGGCGGTCGGGTTTATAAGGTTTGCCGCGCCTACCTCGACGGCGCGCGCCCCTGCCATCATCATCTCAACAACGTCCTCGGCAGTCGTGACACCGCCCATACCCACAACGGGGATTTTTACGGCGTTTGCCACCTGGCAGACCATACGCACCGCGACGGGGAAGATTGCGCTTCCCGAAAAGCCACCCATTTTGTTTGCAATGACCGGGCGTCTTGTGCGAAGGTTTATCCTCATTCCGAGGAGCGTGTTTATAAGGCTTATGCCGTCCGCGCCCGCCTCTTCGCAGGCGACGGCGATTGATGCGATGTCCGTAACGTTGGGAGAGAGCTTAATTATAACCGGCTTTGTTGTAGCCGCCTTTACCGCGCGGGTAACCTCAGCCGCAGCTTCCGGGCTTGTGCCGAAGCTCATTCCGCCGCCGTGAACGTTCGGGCAGCTGATGTTGACTTCAAGCCAGCCGACCTGCTCCTCTTTATCCAGTTTTTCGCAGGTGTAGACATAGTCTTCAACCGAAAAGCCGGAGACGTTTGCCATAACCTTCTTGTTAAAGCAGGCAGAAAGCTTCGGAAGCTCTTCGGAAATAACCTTTTCAACGCCGGGGTTCTGAAGTCCAACGGCGTTTATCATACCTGCCGTGCACTCCGCGATTCTCGGAGTGGGGTTTCCAAACCTCGGATCTTTCGTCGTTCCCTTAAAGGAGAATGTGCCGAGGCAGTTTATGTCGTAAATTTCTGCAAACTCATAGCCAAAGCCGAAGGTGCCCGAGGCGGGGATAACGGGGTTTTCAAGCTCGATTCCGCAGAGATTAACCTTTAAGCTTCCCATAAAATCTCCTCCTTTGAAAGAACCGGCCCTTCCTTGCAGATTCTTTTATATCCCGTGACAGTCTTGCACGAGCAGCCCATACACGCGCCAAAGCCACAACCCATTCTCTCCTCAAAAGAGAACTGACCGTCCGTTTTGCTCGCTTTGTATACCGCGCGGAGCATAGGCTCGGGACCGCAGGTGAAGATGTGCGAATAGTCGCCGTCCATAGCGTCGGTGACAAAGCCGCGCACGCCGTATGTTCCGTCAACGGTAGTGACCGTAACGTCACAGCCAAGAGCGCGGAAATCCTCCTCGCAGAAGACCTCGGTTTTCGTGTTAAAACCGAGGATAACGGAGACACGCTTTCCCTCTTCGCGAAGCTTTTTTGCAAGCAGATACATCGGCGGAACGCCGACACCGCCGCCGATAAGAAGCGGGGCGGCGCCTGCTTTTTTAAGGTCATAGCCGTTGCCGAGCCCTGTGAGAACGTCAAGTGTTGCCCCCGCCTTAATTTGCGACATCTGCTCCGTGCCCGCGCCGACAACCTTGTAGATTATCGTGAGAATATCGCCATTCACGTCGCAGACGGAAATGGGGCGGCGGAGAAACTTTTCTGAGAGCGCAATGTTCACAAACCCGCCCGGGCGGCACTCTGCCGTATCGCCCGAAAGCTCCATTCTGTAAACGGTCGCGGTGAGTGCCGTGTTGGATTTTACGGTAAAAATTGACTGTTTCATACTAAAATTCCTTTAAGCGTCGATAGTTGAAATAGTAAGCGTTGTTTCCTCTAAAACGTCGAGCAAAACGCGGACGGTGTCAAGAGCTGTGAAGATTGTGACATTGTTGTCCGTTGCAAGGCGGCGGATTTGGTGACCGTCGCTCTCACCGCCGACCGAGCCGATGTCGCGCGTGTTGATGACATATGCGATGTGGCCCTGGCGGAGCGCGTCTGCAACCTCCTCGCTTCCGTCGGAGAGCTTCTTTAAGATGTGTGTGCGGATGCCGCGCTCTTTTAAGAAGCGGGCAGTTCCCTCTGTTGCTTCAATGTTAAAGCCGAGCTTATAGAAGCGGCGGATAAGCGGGAGAGCTTCCTCTTTGTCCTTGTCGGCAATCGTTGCAAAGACCGTGCCGTAGTTTTGCAGATGCATACCGGAGGCTTGAAGAGCCTTATAGAGTGCGCGATTTAACTTATCGTCATAGCCGATTGCCTCACCGGTTGACTTCATCTCGGGAGAGAGGTAAGAGTCAAGGCCGCGGATTTTTGCAAACGAGAACACCGGAACCTTTACATACCAGCGCTTCTTCTCTTCGGGGTATATGTCGAAGATGCCCTGCTCTTTGAGGCTCTTGCCGAGGATTACCTCTGTTGCGATGTCGGCAAGTGAATAG
>JAFYPW010000064.1 GCA_017559985.1 Oscillospiraceae bacterium
TATAACAAACTTAGTTGTTGGTATGTCATTTTCCCAAAAAATCTTCTTCATGTATGATTTTTTGGAAACGTTTTCAGCCGTCTCATAATCTATGTACCAAGGCAGACCCAACTCCTCAGCAATCTGTGCTACGACCTGCAAAACCTGGTCCGCACATACCGTAAGTATAAAATCAACCTTTTCATCAACAGCAACTTTTCTGACCGCGTCTACATCCAAAACTGAAACAGGATAGAACTTATCTGCACATTCTCTTGCCGGAACCTTCTCATTCATATCAGCAAGAATTGTGAAAACACCCCTTGCTTTCAACTCATTTATCAGCGCAATCTGCGGAAGTCCGCCGCAAAGTACAAGTGCTTTCATACTTTTCTCTCCCAAAATTATTTCTCAAGACTTTCTCCTGCCGTCTCTTTCCGCTCTATCACGAGCAAATACCACACACCCTTTTTGAGGTAAGTCCGATTTCAACAGGAACAACTGTCAAAAAAACATCAAAGGTGCTCTTTAAAAAGGTTGAATCCTCTCATATTTCATCGCGTTTCTCAACTTTTACAAAAGAAACAATATGTTAATTTAGTATAACATAAATATTAACAAAATTCAACCTAAAAGAATAACTTTTAAATCAAAAAACACATATATTTTTCACATTTTTTGCACTTGAACAATTTATAACCCATTTTCAATATACAGACAAAAAAACAAGTCATCGCACACACGATGACTTGTTTTTCTTTGAATGACATTATTTTTGTTTTTTCTGCGGAGTTAGGGCATATTCTCCGGATAAATACATCGAGAATATACCAAGCAAAACCATAACATTAGCCAAATAGATTATCATTGGAATTATTTTTTTATAAATCGCCGTGCATATCTCGCCTGCTGTTTCACCGCCGATTATAAACGCCGCGACATAACCGAAGAAAGTAAGCCCTCCGGCAAAGAGAGAAACATATATTCCGTATCCGAAAATCTTTTTGCAAACTTCCGATACTTTATTTAATGCTCTTTTCATAGCGTTACCTCCTTACAGCCCGAAAACCGGCAGAAGTCCCATAAGGACAACAACTTCCATAACAAACTGGGCCGCTACCCACCACAAGTTGTTCTTAAACGTCTTTCCGAAATCAGACTCCGCAAGCGACATCCCCGCATACATTCCAAGGCCGAGCGGTGGCGTGATACCGCACATAACACCGCAGATACAAGGAAGCATAGCTGCGGCAAGGATTGGATTTACCCCAACAGAGGCAAGAACGGTTATAAACACGCTGCCAAAAATTACGACAAGCGACGAGCCGGGGATAACCATTCCGAGAAAGCACGTAAACAGACAGATGAATACAACCATAGCGAGCTTCCCCATTTTAAGCGAGGTAATAAAAACCTCCATCTCACCGGCTATATCCATAGATGCAAAGAGCGCGCCAATCATATATCCTACAACGCAAACACCTACAGCCGGCGCAATGCTCTTTACTGATTTTGCAAATACATCCGCAAGCTTTGATGGTTTTAAGAAACTCTTGTCTTCAGAAATCAAGAGCGCATATATGCCGGCAATTCCCGGAATAAAAAGAAGAAGACTTGATGAAAAATTCTTTGCGCCGCTCGCGCCAAGTCTTGCGGTGAACAGAGTATCCTTAAAGAGATAGTCAAGGAAAAACGGCAAAAGAATAATTACGGGAATGATAAGCCCTTTCCACCCCGTCTTCAAAACCGTTTTGAAATCGGGAAGGTCTTCTTTTGACATCGGTTTTACTTTGTAATATTTACAGAAGCCGTAAACCATAAGAATACGCTGGACAATAAACCATACAGAAACGCCCCACAAAACTATCCAGAACTGACCGATTGTCAGATCTGCCGCGGGATAAAGAGCAGTATATGCACCAAGAGCGGCGACTATATTAGAAGACGGAGGAATCATATTGCCCATATAACTCGCGTTACTCTCGATATTTGCCGCAAGTTCCGGCGGAAAACCCGTCTTTTTCATAGCAGGAATAGTCAACGCGCCTGTTGCCATAACATTTCCCGGGCCGCTTCCGGAAAGTGCTCCCATAAATGTACTTGCAACAACCGAAACGTAACCCGCTCCGCCTGTAACCCTGCCAAGGAGAGAAAGTATTATTGCAACACAGCTGTCTATTGCCTTTGTTTTCGTGAGAATTACGGACATGGCAACAAACGCCGTCATCGAATAAAGAAGCGATGTTGAAAGACTTTTGTCGATGTACTGCCAAACCTTTCCCCATGTGTCTGTCACAGCAACCAAAACAAGAAAGCTTATCAGAATAGCCTCATATACAGGCCTCTTCAAGAGCATAAACCAAATAATTACTACCCCGAGCAAAATGCCGAGATATAAAAATGCTGACGGCATAGTCAACTCCCCTTTTTCAAAAAGTACAGAATGTCTACCAACTTTACATTAACTATACAGCACAACAGCACAAATAGCAATATGCATTTTTTCGTATTGCAATATTGCTATGTCACAACGTTTTTACAGGCTTGCACAAAGTCTTCTTCCGAATCGCTCAACATCTGATTTTTTCTGAAAAACACGCAAACCTCTCTATCGAGCTTTGTTGCAAAACGATTCTTCATAAGCTTCGGTAGCTCCATAAAAACTATATTGTCGTATGCTCCACACTCAGAAATATAAGAAGGAGCAAGTGCCGCTCCCACCCCTTCATTAACAAGCGAAAGGACGGATTCAATGGACTGTACCTCTATAATCGGTTCACTCCCTCCCGCTTCACTGAGGACACCCAACAGAACATCGGACATTTTAAGCCCCGCTCCGGTGCTTATAAACGGACACGTTCTTAAAACGGACAAAGCATCAAGCCCGGCGCATTTTTTCGGAACTGCAAGCATAACCTTTTCAGAAAACAACGGCACTTCTTCAAACTCACTTGTTCCGTCATACCGCAGCGAAATAATCAAGTCAAGTTCTCCTCGCAAAAGCTCTGAATTGAGTTGTGAAGTTGTTCTCTCTTTTATTACGAGTTTTGCCGAAGAATTAAGTTTTTTAAACTCCCGCACCAAAGCAGGCAGAATATAATGTGCTCTTGTAGGGCTTATACCCACCCTCACAACATCAGTCGCGTTTTCTTTGATTTTTAAAAAATCGCGGTCAAGCTGTGAATAAACGTCAAGAATCTGCTTTCCCGCTCTTACAAATTTCTCTCCTGCCTCCGTAAGAGAAATCGGGACAGTTTTTCTGTCAAACAACTCAACCCCAAGCTTTTGTTCAAGGTTTGCAATATATTTTGAAAGTGTCGGCTGAGATATTTTCAAATTCTTTGCAGCTTTTGAAATGCTCTCACACCCGGCAATTTCTATAACAAATTCAAATTGTCTCAACGAATTCAAAAGTCTTCTCCTCACCTTTGGAAAAAGGGCGAATAAATCGCCCTTTTAAGTATATTCTGATTATCTGTCAAAACACAACCTTACAACTTCAATTACCTTATCCTGCTGCTCAACTGTCATTTTATTATCACTCGGCAGACAGAGACCGCGGTTGAAAATATCCATACCGACATCAAGAGGCTTGCCGTCACGCCCGAGCGTTCCGCCGGAGATATATGCGTTTGTCTTACATCTGCCGCTACCCTCACGGGTTATGAAAGCGTGATTTCGATAAATCGGCTGCATATGCATAGGCTTCCATATCGGGCGACCCTCTGCATTAATCTTTGCAAGCTCTTCTAAAATCTCGGTCGGGCAGGTTTTACCCTTTTCGGATATATAAAGAGCTTCACACTCGCCCCGAACCTGCTTTGCCATAGCATCCTCGTCGATTATCATACACGAGAGCCAGTAGTTCGGCACCGAGTTTTCAAAATCAATCGGGTTCATTTTTACAGGAAGATCAGAAAAAGCTTTTTTGTATCTTTCGTAAATTGCCTTTTTCTGAGCTATATGCTCATCAAGATACGGAATCTGACCGCGAACACAGCCTGCGATTACATTGCTCATTCTGTAATTATAGCCCACTTCCTCATGCTGATACCACGGAGCATTCTCTCGGCTTTGTGTCGACCATTTTCTCGCTTTGTTTGCAACTTCAACATCGTCTGTAAGAAGCATACCGCCGGACGAGCCGGTTATAATTTTGTTTCCGTTAAAGCTTATACAGTTATATGTACCAAGTGAGCCGGTCTCTTTGCCCTTATATGTAGCGCCGAGAGACTCCGCAGCATCTTCTACTATAATCGCGCCGTATTTATCACAGACAGCTTTTATGTCATCAAACTTTGCCGGAGTTCCGTAAAGGTGAACAAGAACCACTACTTTTGTGTCCGGGTAAATTTCAAAAGCTTTTTCAAGCGCGACGGGGTCCATATTCCAGGTGTCATATTCGGTATCAATAAAAACAGGAATGCCACCTTCGTAAACAACAGGATTGACCGTTGCACCAAAGGTTACATCAGAGCAAAAGACATGCTCTCCCGACTTTACACCTGCAAGCTTCATCGCAAGATGGAGTGCCGCAGTACCCGACGAAAGCGCAACAGAGTATTTACAACCCACGCGTTCGCAGATAAGGCGCTCTGCTTCGTTTATATTCGCGCCGACCGTAGACATCCAGTTGGTGTCAAACGCCTCTTTCATATATTTGAGCTCATCACCGTGCATAGTCGGTGTAGCAAGCCAGATTTTATCCGCCATAGCACACTCCCCCAGAATACTATTTATTGGCTGATTATATCACAAAAACATAATACTTACAATAGAAATGCAGAAAAAATATTAAGAAACTGTTTCTTAATATTACAAAATTTACAAAAAACGAATTTTAAAAATTTAAGAGCATTGCTTTTTTCTCTTTTTTTTGCTATTATAAATCTATATAAATTTTATGTTTGGGGATTTTTATTATGGCTTTATACAAATTCACTTCCGAATCAGTTACCGAAGGGCATCCCGACAAGGTCTGCGACCAGATTTCCGATGCCATTCTTGATGCTATCCTTACAGAGGACAAGTCTGCTCGTGTTGCTTGCGAGACTATCGTTACAACAGGTATGGCTCTTGTTATGGGCGAGATATCAACAAACTGCTATGTCGACATTCCCGCAACCGTACGCAAGACAATTGAAGAAATAGGCTACAACAATCCCGAAATGGGTTTTGATTCAAAGACCTGCGCTGTTCTTACATCAATCGACGAGCAGTCTGCCGATATTGCACTCGGCGTTGACAATTCCTTTGAGTTTAAAGGAAACTCCGACGACCTTGCAAATCAGATAGGTGCAGGAGACCAGGGTATGATGTTTGGTTATGCCTGCAAGGAAACAGCGGAGCTTATGCCCGCTCCCATCACATATGCCCACAAGCTTACAAAGCGCCTCGCTGACGTGAGAAAATCAGGCGAGCTTGACTTTCTCTGTCCCGACGGCAAAGCCCAGGTAACCTTCGAATATGACGGAAACGAGATGAAGCGTTGCGACACCATCGTTGTTTCAACACAGCACTATGACACCCTTTCACTCGACGCACTCCGTGACGCGGTTACAAAACACATCATCCTCCCCGTTATGCCGGAGGAATATATCACAAAAGACACAAAGATTCTCATCAACCCCACAGGCCGCTTCGTTATCGGCGGACCGCAGGGCGACTCAGGTCTTACAGGAAGAAAGATTATCGTTGACACCTACGGCGGCTTTGCAAGACACGGTGGCGGCGCATTCTCCGGCAAAGACCCGACAAAGGTTGACCGCTCCGCCGCATATATGGCACGATACATCGCAAAGAACATTGTCGCAGCCGGCCTTGCAGACCGTTGTGAGATTGAGCTTGCTTATGCAATAGGCGTTGCAAACCCGGTTTCTGTTTTCGTCGACACCTTCGGCACAGGAAAGATTTCAGACGAGAAGCTTTCCTCTCTCGTAAACGAAGTTTTCGATATGCGCCCGCTCAAAATCATTGAACAGTTTGACCTCCGCCGTCCCATTTACCGCCAGACTGCGGCTTACGGTCATTTCGGAAGAGTTGACCTTGACCTTCCCTGGGAAAAAACCGACAAGGTCACAACACTTCAAAACAGCGTAAAATAGTTTTTAAAAAAATAACTCCGACATCGTCGGAGTTATTTTTTTAATATTCAAACCGACCTTCGTAAACCATTATGGCGTCACCCGAAAGAGTTATTCCGTTTTCGGTATAATTTACGATAAGCTCGCCACCCGGAACCTTAACGGTTATGTCTCTTCCCTTTTCACAGAAGCCGTTTTCTACCGCAGCAACAACCGACGCGCACGCCCCCGTGCCGCAGGCAAGAGTTTCTCCGTTCCCACGCTCCCACACGCGAAGTCGGAGAGTTGTCTTGTCTATAACGCGGACAAACTCCGTGTTGATTCTTTCCGGGAAAATTTGGGAAAATTCAAACTTCGGTCCGATTTCCGCAAGGTTGAGTGCGTCTATTCCGTCACAGAAGACTACGCAATGAGGATTTCCGACAGAAAGACAGGTTACCTCATATTTCTTTCCGCCCACTTTCAGCGGATACTTAATCATCTCCTCCGCATTTACCTTTGCGGGTATGTCATTTACAGAGAGAGACGCCTTGCCCATATCCACCGAGACATAGCTGACAAGACCGTCACGCAGATACAGCTTTATCTGATGAACTCCGTCGAGAGTTTCTATCGAAATGTCCTCGCTCGTTACATAACCTTTATCGTAGAGATATTTTGCAACACAGCGGATGTTGTTGCCTGCCATTTTACCCTCACTGCCATCGCGGTTGAAGGTTCGCATTTTTGCCGCTGCAACCTCCGACTTTTCAATAAGCACAATGCCGTCACCACCGATACCGTAATGCGGAGTGCAGAGGCTTACACAGAGCGATTCAGGGCAAGTGAGCTTTCCGTCAAAATTCTCTATAAAAATATAGTCGTTCCCGCAGGAATGCATCTTTGTAAAGCTTATTTTCCGACGGCTGTCGCGCATTGCATTGATATCCACGAGCTCTGTGTTGAAGAGCGTGAACCGGCTTTCTATAATCTCCGCAAGAGCGTTTGCCGTATCAACAGATGTAAGACACGGTATGCCAAGCTGCATGGCGCGGCGGTGAAGCTTTGTATAATCACCCACCGTTGCATCCTTGACCGCACCGGTATATATGATATACCCGAGCTTTCCGCCTTCCATAAGCTTTGTTATATCGTCGTTTTCATCTGCATTTCCCACAGATGTCACGGCAATGCCTGCTTCTGAAATCGCCTTTGCAGTTCCGCGCGTTGCGCAGAGCGGAATTTTTGCATCTGCAAAGCGTTTTGCAAGAGAGATTATCTCCTGATAGTCGCTCTCCTCAACACTTATAAGTATGCTCTTTTCCCCAACCGAGACTGCCGACGGCACGGTAAAACCCGCCGCCGTGAGACCTTTGAAGAGCGCTTCCGCCTTCGTTTTGCCAATGCCGAGCACCTCACCTGTCGACTTCATTTCAGGACCAAGGATTGAGTTTACATCATTTAATTTCTCAAACGAGAACACAGGAACCTTGACGGCAAAATACGGCGGAGTGCGGTAAAGACCCGTACCGTAACCGAGGTCACGCAGTTTTTCACCAAGCATAACACGCGAGGCAATATCCACCATCGGTACATCTGTAACCTTGCTTATATACGGCACGGTCCTCGATGCACGCGGATTAACCTCGATAACATAAAGCTCATCGTCATAGATGAGATACTGAATATTTACAAGGCCCTTTGTCTTCATCGCAAGAGCAAGTTTTTCAGAACAATCGCAGATTTTCTTTAAAAACTTATCGTTTAAGTTATACGGCGGATAAACCGCGATAGAGTCGCCGCTATGTACTCCCGCACGCTCTATATGCTCCATAATTCCGGGGATGAGAACATCTTCGCCGTCGGATATTACATCAACTTCAAGCTCCGTTCCGGGCATATATTTATCAACGAGAACAGGGTTGTCAATACCGCCGGAAAGGATAGTCTTCATATACCGCTCGGTATGTTCTTTCGAGCGGGAAATCGTCATATTCTGTCCGCCGATGACATATGACGGTCGAAGAAGAACAGGATATCCGAACTTCTCCGCGGCATCAAGAGCCTCCTTCACCGTCGAAACACCCATTCCGCGGGGGCGCTTTATCGCAAACTTTTCCAGAAGCTCATCAAAGCGAGCTCTGTCTTCTGCCATGTCAATACTCTCTGCGGATGTACCGAGGATTCTGATTCCGTTTTCGTCAAGGAATTTTGTGAGCTTTATAGCCGTCTGACCACCGAATGCAACAACGACGCCTATCGGATTTTCGACTTTGATGATATTCATTACATCCTCGGGTGTGAGGGGCTCAAAATAGAGCCTGTCTGCCGTGTCGTAATCGGTAGAAACAGTTTCAGGGTTGTTGTTTACGATGACAACATCATAACCCATTTTGCGAAGCGTCCAGACACAGTGGACGGAGCTGTAATCAAACTCTATTCCCTGCCCGATTCTTATCGGACCCGAGCCAAGCACCATAACAGTCGGCTTTCCGCTTCTTGCAAACGCGCGCGAATCGCACGCCGCATCGCTTGAAGAATAGAAATACGGAGTCTTTGCGGTAAAGCGCGCCGAACACGTATCCACCATTTTATAGCTGAAGCTATGCTCCGGAAGCTTTTTTTCTCCGCTTATGCGCTTTATCGCATCATCTGTATATCCTAGTTTTTTCGCTTTTTTGTAATCCCCATCGGAAAGACCGTTTGCAATTTTTGCTTCAAAATCCGCGAGGTTTTTGATTTTGTTTATAAAGAAACGGTCAATCTTTGTTATTTCAAAGATTTCATCGACCGAAACGCCGCTTTTCAGCGCTTCAAAAACCGTGAAGACGCGGCGATCGTTCTGCTCACTCAAACGCTCCAGGACGGGGCGTGAATCAAGTGAAGGTGCGTTTAAAGTGTCAAACGAGATTTCCGCACCGCGCACAGCCTTCATAAGCGCTTCTTCAAAGCTCCGGCCTATTGACATTACCTCGCCCGTTGCTTTCATCTGTGTGCCGAGCTTTCGCTCTGACTCCGTAAACTTATCAAACGGCCATTTGGGGAATTTTACTACTACATAGTCAATTTCAGGTTCTGCAAGTGCGCTCGTTTTGCCTGTTATGTCGTTTCTGATTTCAGGAAGTGTATATCCGAGTGCAATTTTTGTTGTTATCTTTGCAATGGGATAGCCTGTTGCCTTTGAAGCAAGAGCAGACGAGCGCGAAACGCGCGGATTGACCTCAATAACCGCATATTCAAAGCTATCGGGGTTCAACGCAAACTGACAGTTACAGCCGCCGACAATACCTATGGACGAGATAATATCGAGTGATGCCTGCCTTAACATATCATACTCTTTATCCGACAGGGTAAGAGCAGGTGCGGCAACGATCGAGTCGCCCGTATGTATGCCTACCGGGTCGAAATTCTCCATAGAACAGACAATTATCGCATTTCCCGCACTGTCGCGCATTGTCTCAAACTCAATTTCTTTCCAGCCTGCTATACACTTTTCAATGAGAACCTGTGTTATCGGCGACATATCAAGACCGCTTTTGGCGATTATTTTAAGCTCTTTCTCATCTGCCGCAATACCGCCGCCTGAGCCGCCAAGAGTAAACGCAGGGCGGACGATTACGGGATAGCCTATCCTCTTTGCTATTTCAAGCGCACCTGAAACATTATCCGTAACATCGGACGGGACACACGGCTGACCGATTTCCTGCATAGCATTGCGGAAAAGTTCGCGGTCTTCCGCTTTATCTATTGCGTCAACATCCGTTCCGAGAAGCTTTACGTTATACTTATCAAGAACGCCGTTTTTCGAGAGTTGCATCGCGATTGTGAGACCCGTCTGTCCGCCGAGACCTGCAAGAAGACCGTCCGGGCGCTCTTTTGCAATAATCCGCTCAACGGTTTCGGCGTTTATCGGTTCAAGATAGATTTCGTCTGCGAGGTTTTTATCCGTCATTATCGTTGCGGGGTTTGAGTTTACGAGCACTACATTTATGCCCTCCTCACGCAATACCCGACACGCCTGTGCACCTGCATAGTCAAACTCTGCCGCCTGACCTATAACGATAGGCCCCGAGCCTATAACGAGGACCTTCTTTATCGACATATCCCGCGAAGTTTCGCCGTCCTCTCTGTAAAGCAAACCAGCTTCGCAAACCTGCTTTTGTGTTGATTTTAAAGGCTTTTGCGGCAAAGCAGACGAAATTTCATCACAGATAACGCCGGTCACCGCACCCTCATCACGGATGATGCGGATTATCTCGCGGGTATCAACATTTTTTATTCCGCAGATGTTTTTTTCTTTGAGATATTCCGAAAGCTTTCCCTCAGAGCGGAAGTTTGACGGAGCATCGCAAAGCTCGCGCACGACAAATCCCGCAGGTGCGCTCTCCCCTGTTTCTTCATCGCTTATAACACCGTGATTTCCCACAAGCGGGAAAGCCGAAACAACTATCTTCCCTGCATTATCGGGGTCTGTAAGCGTTTTCATATATTCGCTTTTTGTTGTAAACACCATTTCGGCACTTATATCAAAGGTCGCGCCGACGCGTTCACCTTCAAAAACAGCACCGTTGCTGAGCACGAGATATGCCATTTGTTACACCTCCAAAAAAGCAAGCGGACATATGTTGCAGCATATGTCCGCCCTAAAAACTTTATAATGTAGCAGCCATTACCGCCTTTATTGTGTGCATACGGTTTTCAGCCTCATCAAATACGATAGACTGTTTGCCCTCTATTACCTCATCTGTAACTTCCATTGCAGTAAGTCCGAATTTTTCATAAATCTGCTTACCTATGGTTGTGTTGAGGTCGTGGAACGCCGGCAGACAGTGCATAAACACACACTGCTCCCCTGCATTTTCCATAAGCTTTGTGTTTACCTGATACGGAGAAAGCTCCGCTATTCTCTCCTGCCATACGCTGTCAGGCTCACCCATTGATACCCATACATCAGTATAGATAACGTGAGCGCCCTTTGTTGCGGAAACCGGGTCTTCGTTAAATTCCAGAACTGCGCCTGTTTCCTTTGCAATCGCTTCACACTCTGCGACAAGCTCTTTATTCGGGAAATACTTTTTCGGAGCACATGCAACAAAGTGCATTCCCATTTTTGCACAGCCTACCATAAGGGAATTGCCCATATTATATCTCGCATCACCCATATAAACGAGCTTTATCCCGGAAAGAGTTCCGAAGCGTTCCTTGATTGTGAGGAAATCTGCAAGAATCTGCGTCGGGTGGAACTCGTTTGTGAGTCCGTTCCAGACCGGGACACCTGCATACTTTGCAAGGTCTTCAACAATCTCCTGACCGAAGCCGCGATATTCAATTCCGTCAAACATTCTGCCGAGAACGCGAGCCGTATCAGCAATACTCTCTTTTTTACCTATCTGCGAGCCCTGCGGGTCGAGATATACAGGGTGCATACCGAGGTCTGCCGCGGCAACCTCAAACGCACAGCGGGTTCTTGTGCTTGTCTTTTCAAAGACGAGCGCAATGTTTTTCCCTTCACAGACGCGATGCGGTATTCCCGCCTTTTTCTTTGCTTTGAAATCTGCCGCAAGGTCTATCAAATATGCGATTTCAGCAGGTGTAAAGTCAAGCAGCTTCAAGAAGTGTTTTCCCTTAAAATCCATTATTTTTACCTCTCAATCTTCTTTACAGGCGTTCTTTATTATCGCGATTGCCTCTTTGAGTATTTCCATCGGCATATTCAGCGACGGAAGGAGGCGAACCTTATCCTTTGCGGTAAGACAAAGAACTCCGTTTTCCATGCAGGCACGAACGACATCGCCTGCCGGTTTTTTCGTCTTTATTCCTATCATAAGTCCCATTCCGCTTACCGATTCAACACCGGGTGCGGAACCTAGTTCTCTGAATATATACCCGCTTTTTTCACGGACATCGGAAAGAAGCTTTTCGTCAATTCTCTCTATGATGCTGACCGCGCCTGCTGCCGAGACGGGGTTTCCGCCAAAAGTCGAGCCGTGGTCGCCAAAGCCAAGAACATTCTCTGTCTTTTCCCCAAGGAGTGCCGCGCCAATCGGAAGACCGCCGCCAAGTCCCTTTGCTGTTGAGACCACGTCCGGCTCTATTCCGTAATTCATATACGCATAAAGCTCGCCGCTTCTTCCGTTACCTGTCTGAACCTCATCCACAATGAGGATAATATCGTTTTCTTTTGCAAATGCAGCTGTTTTTTTGACAAAATCAGCATCAAGAGCTATAACGCCACCCTCGCCCTGAATACACTCTATCATAATTGCCGCAGTTTTGTTTTGGAGTGCAAGAGCTTTGAGTGCTTCAAAATCGTTTGCCGGTGTGTGAACAAAGCCCGGTGTGAGCGGACAGAAGAGCTCGTGATAATGCTCCTGTCCTGTTGCGGCAAGAGTAGTCAGGGTTCTGCCGTGAAAGCTGTTTTCAAGTGTGATTATTGTGTAATAATCCTTTCCCTTCTTTTCAGCGGCATACTTTCTTGCAACCTTTATTGCACATTCGTTTGCCTCAGCACCGGAGTTTGAAAAGAAAACCTTTTTCATACCGGTTTTTTCGCAAAGAAGCTTTGCGAGACGCGCACACGGCTCCGTGTAGTAAAGATTTGACATATGCTGAACCTTTGAAAGCTGTTCTATGACAGCATCCTTCCACGCATCATCAGCTATGCCGAAAGCCGTAACTCCGATTCCCGTTCCCATATCGATATAACGTTTACCGTCGGTATCGTAGACCGCGGCGCCCTTACCGTGTGAAATTTCTATCGGGAATCTGTTGTATGTATTTGCGACAAACTGTTTGTCTATATTTGTTAAATTGCCCATTTTAACCTCCGGTTACCATCGTACCTGCACCCTCATCGGTAAGAAGCTCCATAAGAATTGAGTGCGGTACTCTGCCGTCCATTATGATTACGTTTTTTACACCCTCGCGGATAGCCTCTATGCAGCAATCAACCTTCGGAATCATTCCCCCGGAAATAACGCCCTCGTCATAAAGCTTTCCTGCTTCGTCAATCGTCATCTCGGTAATGAGCGTTGACGGGTCATCCTTATCGCGTAAAATTCCCGCAATATCCGTCATCATAATAAGGCGCTCTGCTCCGAGCGCTCCTGCAATATATGCCGCTGCGGTGTCACCGTTGATGTTGTATGTATTACCCTGCCTGTCACAACCGACTGTTGAGATTACGGGAATATAGTTCTTTTCCAAAAGGTCTGAAATCGGCTGGATATTTATCTTTGTGATTGCACCGACAAAGCCAAGGCGCTCGTCCTTCATCTTTGCCTCAATAAGGCGACCGTCCATACCGGAAACACCCATTGCGCGTCCGCCCATTGTTTCAAGCATCGTTACAAGAGTTTTATTTACCTTGCCTGCAAGAACCATCTGAACTATATCAACCGTTTCTTTATCCGTTACGCGAAGCCCATCGCAAAACTCCGGCTTTTTGCCGAGCTTTGACATAAGGTCGTTTATCTCAGGACCGCCGCCGTGAACGAGAACGATTTTGACACCTATAAGCCACAGCAGAACAATGTCCTCCATAACCTGCTGTTTGAGCTGTTCATCAATCATCGCGTTGCCGCCGTATTTGACGACAACAACCTTGCCTGTATATCTTTTTATGTACGGAAGCGCCTGTGTAAGAACCTCTGCGCGCTCGGCATTTGAAAACATATTCTGCATAAACTCACTCTCCCATTTTCTCAGGTACGGTAATCGCCGTTGATTTTTACATAATCGTATGTCAGGTCACAGCCCCATGCAGTCGCCTCGCCGTTGCCATCACCAAGTGAAACGATAATATCAATCTCTTTTTCAAGAAGTATCTCTTTTGCCTTTTCTTCCGAAAACTCAATGCCTGCTCCGTTTTTGCAAACAGCAATTTCGCCCTTTGCACTCACAAACGAAACATCAACCTTTTCAACATCGACATCTGCGCCGCTATAACCTATCGCACAGAGAACCCTGCCCCAGTTTGCATCAGCACCGAACATCGCGGCTTTGAGAAGACTTGAACAGATGACACTCTTTGCAACGGTCTTTGCCGTATTCTCATCAGCAGCACCTGAAACCTTACATTCGAGAAGCTTTGTTGCGCCCTCGCCGTCTGCAGCAATCATACGGCATAGGTGAACATTAACTGTGTTTAGTGCCTGCATAAAGACGTCAAACGCCTCGCCTTCTTCTGCAATTTCTGTATTCCCTGCCATACCATTTGCAAGAACAACAACATTGTCGTTTGTTGAAGTATCTCCGTCAACACTTATCATATTGAATGTCTTTGCTATATCGTCAGAAAGTGCCCTCTGCAACATCGCCGGTGCTATTGCAACATCCGTCGTGATGAACACAAGCATTGTTGCCATATTGGGATGAATCATTCCGCTTCCCTTTGCAATACCGCCCATATGACAGACTTTTCCGTCAATCTCAAATTCTACCGCAATTTCTTTTTTCACGGTATCCGTCGTCATTATGGCTTCTGCGGCAGCCTCGCCGCCGTCCGGGGAAAGTCCTTGTGAAAGTGACGGTATCCCTGTTGCGATTGGGCCTAAATCAAGAGGCTGACCGATAACACCTGTGGACGCAACCACAACATCGTTTGCAGAGATTTTAAGCGCATCCGCACAGAGTGCGCTCATTTTTTCGGCTATTTCAATACCGTCGGCATTGCAGGTGTTTGCATTTCCGCTATTGCAAATGATTGCCTGTGCATATCCGTCTGCAATATGACGCTTTGTAACAGTGAGAGGTGCACCCTTGACAAGGTTTGTCGTATATACGGCAGCAGCACTTGCCTTCTTTTCACTGAAAACGAGTGCAAGGTCACGCTTTGTTCTGTTCTTTCTTATTCCGCAGTGAATTCCGTTTGCGGCAAAGCCTTTTGCGGCGCAAACGCCCCCATTTATAATCTTCATATCAAAACCTCCGTTATACATTCAAGCCTTCGTTTTCGTCAACACCCAGAAGTATATTCATATTCTGGATTGCAGAGCCGGACGCGCCCTTGCCAAGATTATCAAAACGCGAGACAAGAAGGATTCTGTCTTCGTTTCCGCAGACTGTGATTTTCATATCATCACGACCGGAAAGAGCACCGGCGGACATAAAGCCGTCCTCCCCATCTTCCTCTGCAAAATGCACGAGACCTCTTTTGTAGTAATTTTTGTAGATATTCTTTATATCATCAACTTTTCCGTTTATGTCTTTTTTATGAAGAGGTATCGTAACCTCCATGCCGCTGTAAAACGGTGCTACTATCGGACAGAAAACCGGAGGAGCATCAAGGTCGCAAATCTTCACAATCTCCTTCAAGTGCTTATGGCCCTGCCCGAGTGCATACATTCTCGGTGCATCAAGAAGCACATCTCTTCCTTCCGTTTCGTATTCAGCTATCATCTTTTTCCCGCCGCCGGAGTATCCTGTGAGCGAAAACGCGGAAACAGCCGCGTCTTTACTTATTATTCCGCTTTCGCGAAGCGGAGCAAGAAGCGCAACCACACCGCTTGCGTGGCAACCGGGATTTGCTATTCTTTTTGAATTTTTAATTTTGTCGCGCATTCCCCAAAGCTCAGGAAAACCGTATGTCCATCCGTCTGCCGTTCTGTGAGCTGTTGAGGTATCTATAACTGCGGTGTTTTTGTTTTCTATCATAGCGACTGCATCAATCGCCGCAGCATCCGGAAGGCATAAAAATACAATATCGGCAAGATTGAGCATTTCGCGTCTTGCCTCGTCGTTCTTGCGAAGCTCTTCGGAAAGCTTTAAAAACTCAAAATCCGAGCGGGTTGCAAGTCTTTCATATATTCTCAGCCCGGTTGTTCCGGCGCTTCCGTCAATAAAAACCTTCGTCATAACAGCTTTCAAATCTCCTTATCTTTCAAGAAAAAACATTACCCAGTTTAATTGTTTGAATTATTATACACCAAGTATTGCATATTTGTCAATACTGTTTTTTGGTTTATTCATTGTTTTTCCGTTTTTTGTGTATCTTTATTCATATCAAGACGTATATACGCAATTATTATCGAACACATATTTATAATTTCAGCCGCAGCACCCGCATATGATTTATTTATAAGGTTATAGACAAGCCAGAGCGGAGAGCTTGGAAATGCAGTCATACGAACATATTTCGGCGTCTTTATCCAGAAAGCAACGGTCGTGCAAAGCATACCGAGAATGGGAAGAATTGAGGCAGGGCCATCCCAGGTGAGAATTCCCGCTATTATGCATATCGCGCAAAACCCCCAGAGCCACGCACGGTTATCCGCCCATTTCTTTCCCTTGTTGACGAACACAACCGAACGGATCATCGCAATTGCGTTGAGAAAAGCGCCCGTGAATGCGCCGAGCATCAGATAATGAAGAAGCCACGCTGTTGTGGCGGCAATCTGAAACGAGAGTATGTATTTATGTGTTCTCTGTTGAAGTGAGATTACAGCGAGAGTGAGCGCTGCAAGACCAACTATATGTGCCGCAATTTCCATAAAAAATCTCCTTCTTCCTGCAAAAAGCAAAGTAATCGCCCGGACGATTACCTTGCTTTCTTTTTCTTTATGAATTTTCTCACCGTTTTTGCAAGTTTTCTCCTGCAACTTCTGTAAAGCATACGCACGCGGAATGTCTTTACAATGAGAACAGAATAAAGCCTGTAAAGAGGGTGCTTCACCGTGTAGTATTTATCTTTGCGATAAAACGCGGAGAGTACGCCGATAATGTCCGAATCGGTAATACCGTATTCAAGGTTCTCACAGTTATCGCCGCAGATTACATAAGAGTCCGGCAAAACCTTTACGATACGGTGAAGTACATATTCTTCCCCACGCCGATACAGCGGGACATCATATTTTTTTAAACGACCGCACGGAGGGAGAACGATTATCGTATCTCTCCTGTCGGCAAAAAGCGGCTTCATACTCACGCCCGAAGTTGTCGAAACAAACTTTCCCTCTTCCGCTATAACCGTTTCTATCTTCTTCCGGCTATTCATATTTCAAAAAAACCGGCGTCTGACATCTGCTTTATCATAGACTCCGTATCTTCCTTTGCCTTTTCTTCGGAAAGTTCATACTTTTCCGACAGTTTTTTTGCAATTTCGCTCTCATCAAGTCCTTCTGAAATCCATGTCCATATATCTGCTGCCGAATCGTTGAGCTTTATCATTCCGTGAAAATTCTTACTTGCTTCGCCACTCGCAATAACTATCGCCTCATCAAGGACGCGACGCAAAACAAAACCTTCTTTAATTTTCATCCGTTTTCCCTGCCTTGAAGTTTTTGCATTTATTATACACTATTAAAATCAAAATAGCAACTATGTCAATTTTGTTATAAAATTTTAATTGTAAATTTGTTTTTTTTAACGATTTCTCCATTGCATTAAGTAATCAATTGTGTTAGAATATTTATCGTGTATCAGTATGAATATTTGGAGGAAAACAATGAAGGTTAATTATTTCCCGGGTTGTACCCTACGTACAAAAGCAAAAGACCTGGATTTTTACGCACGCGAATGTGCCAAAATCCTCGGAATAGAGCTTGTGGAGCTTCCTGATTGGCAGTGTTGCGGCGGAGTTTTCGTCACCTCTTCCGACGAAATAGCTTCAAAGCTGTCTTGTGCACGCGCTCTCGTTGCTTCCCGCGATGACAATCGCGCGTTGGTTTCGGTATGCTCTGCTTGCCACAATGTTATCAAGCAGACAAATCACGCAATTAAAAACGACGCAAAGTTTGCCGACGCGGTAAATCGTTATCTTGCACAGGATGAAGAGCACAGCGATCCGTACTTTGGCGAGACCGAGGTTTTACATTACCTCGAGCTTCTCCGCGACAAGGTTGGCTTTGATAAAATCCGTGAAGCGGTCAAGAACCCGCTCACAGGAAAGAAGATTGCAGCATACTACGGTTGCCTTCTTCTCCGTCCCGGAAAGGTTATGGCGTTTGATGATGTCGAAAATCCTCAGATTATGGAAGACTTCATCAGAGCGCTCGGCGCAGAGCCTGTTATATACCCCGCAAGAAACGAGTGCTGCGGCGGCTATATCGCTCTTGAAGATGCAGCTTCTGCAAAGAAGAAGAGTGACACAGTTTCTCACAGTGCCGCAAACCACGGCGCAGATATGATTGTCACTGCATGCCCGCTCTGCAAATACAACCTCACGAAAAATGAAAGCCCCCTCCCTGTTGTATATTTCACAGAACTTCTCGCACTCGCACTCGGCGTAAAGGAGAATGACGATGCAGAATAAGAAAGAACTTCAAAAAGAACAGATACTCCGTATGAGCGGAGTGAACCCCAGAAAGTGTATGCGTTGCGGAAAATGCTCCGGAACCTGCCCTTCATATGACGAGATGGAATACCATCCGCATCAGTTTGTTTACATGGTAGAAACAGGCGACCTTGAACCGCTTATGAATTCCGATTCATTATACAAGTGTCTTTCCTGTTTTGCATGCGTTGACCGTTGCCCGAGAAACGTTGAGCCGGCAAAGCTCATTGAAGCGCTTCGTCTTACGGTTATCCGTGAAAAGGGTAAGAATCATCTCAAATCAGATGATATCCCCGCTCTCCTGGATGACGAGATGCCCCAGCAGGCTATCGTCAGCGCAATGAGAAAATATTCCAAATAAGAAAGGAGCGCAATAGAAATGCAAAGAATTGGTGTATTTGTCTGTCACTGCGGAACCAACATTGCAGGAACCGTAGATGTCAAGGCAGTTGCCGAGGCACTTAAATTCGAGCCCGGCGTTGTCGTTTCGACAGACTATCAATATATGTGTTCTCAGGCAGGTCAGGAAATGATCAAGGAAGCCATAATAGAGAACAAGCTCACAGGCATTGTTGTCTGCTCTTGCTCACCGCGTATGCACGAGGCTACATTCCGCAAGACTGCGGCAGCCGCAGGTCTCAACCCGTATATGGTTGAAATCGCAAACATCCGCGAACAGTGCTCTTGGGTACACAAGGACATCCCCACAGGTACGGAAAAGGCCATCATCCTCGGAAAGGCAGCTATCGCAAAGGTTAACCTCAATGCCCCGCTCACTCCGGGAGAAAGCCCTGTTACAAAGCGTGCGCTTGTTATAGGCGGCGGTATCGCAGGTATCCAGACTGCTCTTGACATCGCAGATGCAGGATTTCCCGTTGACATTGTTGAAACAAAGCCCACAATCGGCGGTAAGATGGCTCAGCTTGACAAGACCTTCCCGACGCTCGACTGTGCCGCTTGTATCCTTACCCCGAAGATGGTTGACGTTGCCACAAACGACAAAATCCGCATCTTCTCTTACAGCGAAGTTTCAGAGGTTAACGGATTTGTCGGTAATTTTGATGTTACAATCAAGCGCCGTGCACGTTATGTAAAAGAAGATATATGCACAGGCTGCGGTCTCTGTACTGAAAAGTGCCCGCAGAAGAAGGTTCCCAATGAGTTTAACCTCAATATGGACAACCGCCGTGCAATCTACATCCCCTTTGCACAGGCAGTTCCGAAGGTTGCCACCATTGACCCCGAAAGCTGTACGATGCTCAAAACAGGCAAGTGCGGTGTTTGCTCAAAGGTATGTACCGTCGGTGCTATCGACTACAACGCAAAGGACGAGTTCATCACCGAAAAATACGGTGCTATCGTAGTTGCGACAGGCTTTAACCCCATTTCTATGGATAAATTTGACGAGTACGCATACTCACAGTCCAAGGATGTTATCACTTCCCTTGAACTTGAACGCCTTATGAATGCGGCAGGCCCGACAGGCGGAACACTTCTCCGTCCGTCAGACGGCGAGCATCCCCACACCATCGTTTTCGTTCAGTGTGTCGGCTCTCGTTGCGATTCCTGCGCAGAAAAAGGCAAGGAATACTGCTCAAAAATCTGCTGTATGTATACAGCAAAGCACGCAATGCTCATCCGCGACAAATATCCGGATACTGATGTATACGTCTTCTATATTGACGTCCGTACACCGGGCAAGAACTTCGACGAGTTCTATCGTCGTGCAGTTGAAGAGTATGGCGTACATTATATTAAAGGTATGGTCGGTAAGGTTTCTCCCGAAGGCGGCAAACTCAAAGTCCGCGCATCTGACCTCATCGACGGCAAGCAGCTCAACATTGATGCAGACCTCGTTGTTCTTGCAGCTGCAATTGAGCCGGATAAGTCCGCGCGTCCTCTTGCTACAATGCTCACGGCAAGTATGGATACAAACGACTTCTTTACAGAAGCTCACCCGAAGCTCCGTCCGGTAGAGAGCCCGACAGCCGGTGTTTACCTCTCCGGTACGTGTCAGGGTCCGAAGGATATTCCGGAAACAGTTTCTCAGGCAGGCGCCGCCGCTTCAATGGTTATCGCGCTTCTCTGCAAGGATAAGCTTACAGGTAACCCGTGCGTTGCTCATTCTGACGAGATGATGTGTAACGGCTGCTCTACCTGCGAAAAGGTTTGCCCGTACGGTGCTATCACTTATATCGACAAAGAGTTCAGAATGCCCGACCGCACGACAAAGGTCCGCCGCGTGGCACAGGTCAACGAAGCTGTCTGCCAGGGTTGCGGTGCATGTACTGTTGCTTGTATGTCCGGTGCTATGGACCTTAAAGGATTTACGAACAAACAAATCTTTGCGGAGGTGGATGCGATATGCAAATGAATGAATACAAGCCGCTGATTGTTGCCTTCTGCTGCAACTGGTGCTCCTATGCGGGTGCAGACCTTGCAGGTAACAACAGACTTTCATACCCCGCAGATGTTAAAATCATCCGCGTCCCCTGCTCTTGCAGAGTTAACCCAATGTTTATTCTCCGCGCGTTCCAGAAAGGCGCTGACGGTGTTATAATCTGCGGTTGCCACCCCGGTGACTGCCACTATACATCAGGCAACTACTACACACGCCGCCGTATGGCTCTTCTCTTCTCAATGCTCGAATTCCTCGGCATTGAGCGCGAAAGAACACGCGTCGAGTGGGTCTCCGCTGCGGAAGGTGCGAAATTTGCCGAAACAATGAACGACTTTGCCGAAACAGTTGCTGCTCTCGGCGAAAACAAGAGATTGGAGGATTTACGATGCAAGAAATAACACGCGACGTTCTCGTCAACAAAGCCTCCGAACTTATGTCAGCAGGAACTGTCGACCGGGTGCTCGGTTGGATGCGCGGCGAGTTTGACTATGACATCACGCCCGCCGTCTTCTCCACAGAAGAAGAACTCAAAAACAATTTTGTGTGGAATGATTTCTGCGGAGCCAACTTCTCGAAATATCTCATCCGCGAAACACAGAAGAGCGAAAACAAGGTTCTTGTTTTCTTAAAACCGTGTGACACTTACAGCTTCAACCAGCTCCTCACAGAGCATCGCTTTGATCGCGAAAAGGTTTATGCGGTGGGTATCCCCTGCAACGGTATGGTCGATATGACCGAAATCAAAAAAGCAAACGAAGCTATAAAAGCTATTGAAGAATCAGGCGATTCAATCGTTGTTAAAACTCTTTACGACGGTGATGTAACTCTTGACCGTGCAGATGTTCTCCTTGAACGCTGCAAGAATTGCAAGTCGAAAAAGCACGTTGCTTACGACGAGCTTATCGGCGATGACGGCGAGATTATTGAATCCGCAAGATTTGACGAAGTTGCAAAGCTTGAAAAAATGACAGCCGACGAGCGCTATGCGTTCTGGCAGAATGAGCTTTCGCGCTGCATCCGCTGCAACGCCTGCCGCGACATCTGCCCCGCCTGCACCTGTGAAAAGTGCGTTTTTGATAACCCGAATTCAGGTGTTGAAAACAAGGCACCGGCTGATTCATTTGAAGAAAAGATGTTCCACATCATCCGCGCGTTCCACGTGGCAGGTCGCTGCACAGACTGCGGCGAGTGTTCACGCGTCTGCCCGCAGGGCATTCCGCTCCACCTTCTCAACCGTAAGTTCATAAGCGATATAAACGAATTCTACGGTGAGTATCAGGCAGGAAGCGAAGTCGGAAACCGCGCACCTATCGTAAATTATACAACCGAGGATCTTGAACCCGGTGAAGCAGTAGGAAGAGGTGGTATTGATGCGTAAAATTTCACTTGATAAACTCGACCTCCTGTTTTCGGAAATTGCAAAGAGCGCAAAGCTCTACCTCCCCGTTGACACGGATAACGGTGCAAAATACGATGTATGGGAAGACGGAAAGAAGCTTTCCGACGCACTCAACACCGTAAGAAGCGCAAAGGATTTCTTCTTCCCGCAGACTGAAAACCTTATGGATTTCAAGATGAGCGGAAAGAACATCGAGATTATTGATACAAGAAGCGAATGTGAAGACTTCGTTGTTTTCGGTGTTCGCGCCTGTGATGTCAAGAGCTTTGAAATTCTTGACCGTGTATTCCTTGCAGACCCGGTTGACACATTCTATAAAAACCGTCGTGAGCACGGCGTCATCATCTCTATGGCTTGCAACAAGCCCGCCGAGACCTGCTTCTGCAAAACTTTCGGCATTGATGCGTCAGAGCCCTGCGGCGATATTGCAACCTGGAAAACAGACGACGCACTTTTCCTTGATGCAAAGACAGAAAAAGGCGAAAAGCTCCTTTCTGCTCTTGAAAAAATCACAGAGGCTGCAAAGGATGCTGATGCAGAGCCGCAGAAGGCTCTCATCAAGGAACGCCTTGCCCGCCTCCCGCTCGCAGAGCTTGAAACTTCTGCTTTCGGTAACGGCAAAACGAACGAGTTATTCAATGCACCTGAGTGGAAGGACCTTTCAGAATCCTGTCTCGGTTGCGGCACATGCACTTTCGTCTGCCCGACCTGCCAGTGCTACGACATCAAGGACTTCAACACAGGAAACGGCGTCAAGCGTTTCAGATGCTGGGACTCCTGCATGTACTCCGAATTTACAAGAATGGCGCACGGCAACAACCGCCTTTCGCAGCTTGAACGCTTCCGTCAGCGCTTTATGCATAAGCTTGTATATTATCCCACAAACAATGACGGTTTATTCTCCTGCGTTGGTTGCGGACGTTGCATTAACAAGTGTCCTATAAATATGAATATAGTTAAAGTTATGAAAAAGTTGGGAGGCAAAAAAAATGGTTGATATGAAAGATCCGCATATACCTGTCGTGGGTGTAGTTACGGATATACGTATTGACACACCCGATGTTAAAACTTTCCGCGTGGTTACTCCCGACGGCAAAAAGGCTTTTGAACACAAGCCGGGACAGTGCGCGATGCTCTCTATCCCCGGTGTTGGCGAGGCGATGTTCTCCATCACCTCTTCTCCGACAAATACCGAGTTTATGGAGTTCTCAATTAAAAAGTGCGGTTGCGTTACAGAGTGGCTTCACTCTATGGAAGTAGGCCAGCAGATTACAATCCGCGGCCCTTACGGTAACGCTTTCCCCGTAGACACAGCTTTTGTCGGTAAGGATATGCTCTTTATCGCCGGCGGTATCGGACTTGCTCCGCTCCGCTCCGTTATCAACTACTGCCGCCATTATCGCGACAGGTATGGAAAGATTGATATTGTTTACGGTTCACGCAGTATGGAAGACCTTGTTGACTACAAGGAAATCATCGAAGAGTGGTCAAACGATGCAGGTGTTAACGTTCACCTCACAATCGACCGTGAACAGCCCGAATGGACAGGTCACGTCGGCTTTGTTCCGAACTACGTAAAAGAACTCGGCTTCACAACCGATAAAATAGCAATCCTCTGCGGACCGCCGATTATGATTAAGTTCACACTCGCAGGTCTTCAGGAAATCGGTTTTGACAAGACTCAGGTTTACACAACTATGGAGCTTCGCATGAAGTGCGGCGTGGGCAAATGCGGCAGATGCAACATCGGCGCAAAATACGTCTGCAAGGACGGCCCGGTCTTCCGTTGTGATGAAGTTGATGAGCTTCCGGACGAATATTAATAAGGAGATAGAGAAATGGAAAAAATGGTTGATATTTATCTTTTCGGAAAACACTATTCCGTACCCGAACATCTTACCATTATGCGCGCTATGGAATACAGCGGCTATCAGCTCGTCCGCGGTTGCGGTTGCCGTGGCGGTTTCTGCGGCGCCTGCGCTACAATCTACCGCATCAAGGGCGAAAACGAGCTTAAAACCTGCCTTGCCTGCCAGACGAAGGTTGAGGACGGTATGTATGTTGCAACCCTCCCCTACTTCCCGCTTGTAAAACAGGTTTACGACATTAACGAAGTTAAACCGACAGAGCAGATTATGATGCAGCTCTACCCGGAAATTTACGCTTGTGTCGGCTGCAATGCTTGCACAAAGAACTGCACACAGTCACTCAACGTTATGCAGTATATCGCATACGCTCAGCGCGGCGAATACGAAAAGTGCGCAGAAGAGTCTTTTGACTGCGTTATGTGCGGTGCTTGTTCGGCACGCTGCCCCGCAGGTATCTCTCACCCGCAGGTTGCAATGCTTGCACGCCGCTTAAACGGCAAGTATCTCGCTCCGAAGAGCGCACACCTTGACAACCGCGTTCAGGAAATCAAGGACGGCACATTCGCAGAGCTTATGGAAGCTTTGATGGGCAAACCCGTTGAAGAAATGAAAGAGCTCTACAACAACAGAGAAATTGAGAAATAAGGAGGTTCTTTGCTATGTATCCCAATCAGTTCCACGAATCACTCAAAGCAGTTGAAGCAGCAAGAGAGGCTAACATCGCATACGAGCCTGCCAGAATGACTGCAAAAGAAAAAGAAGACTTACTTGCAACTTATCATCCTGACTATAAGAAGGAAGAGTTCAAGACACTTAAAGTCGGCCCCAACAAAGGCGAATCCATTCCGATAGAGCTTTGCGACGCTCTTCAGGCAAACAGCAGAATTTCTGCTGACGACATTGACCTTTCAGACATCGCATACGATGTTGACGTTCTCATCATCGGCGGTGGCGGCGCAGGTACTTCCGCTGCTATTGAGGCAGACAACCTCGGCGCAAAGACAATGATCGTTACAAAGCTCCGTATCGGCGATGCCAACACTATGATGGCAGAAGGCGGCATCCAGGCTGCTGACAAGGAAAACGACTCCCCTGCTATCCACTTTGTCGACGCTTTCGGCGGCGGTCACTTTGCTGCAAAGCGCGAGCTTCTTGCAAAGCTTGTATCCGATGCTCCGGAAGCCATCCAGTGGCTCGACAGCCTCGGCGTTGAGTTTGACAAAGCAGAAGACGGCACAATGATTACAACACACGGCGGCGGTACTTCACGCAAGCGTATGCACGCTGCAAAGGACTACTCCGGTGCTGAAATAATGAGAACACTCCGCGATGAAGCTCTCAACCGCAAGATTCCGGTTCTTGACTTCACAGCTGCTATCGAGCTTATCCTTGATAAGAACGGCAACGCGGCAGGCGCAGTTCTTATGAATATGGAAACAGGCAAGATCTTTGTTGCACGCGCAAAAACAGTTGTTATCGCAACAGGCGGTGCAGGTCGTATGCACTATCAGGGCTTCCCGACCTCAAACCACTACGGTGCAACAGCTGACGGCCTCGTTCTCGGCTACCGCGCAGGCGCAAAGCTTCTCTACCCGAAACTCTCCAGTATCACCCAACAGGTGCGGCATATCCGCAGCAGATTTTCGGCTCTCTCGTTACAGAGAAGGTTCGCTCACTCGGTGCAAAGCTCGTAAACAGCGACGGTTCCGTATTCATGCATCCGCTTGAAACACGTGACGTTACAGCTGCTTCTATCATCCGTGAATGCTCTGACAGAGGCAAGGGTATCGACACAGGCAACGGAAAAGCTGTCTGGCTCGACACTCCGATGATTGAAAAAATCGGCGGCGAGGGTACAATCGAAGCTCGCATTCCCGCTATGATGCGTATGTTTGCAAACTTCGGTGTTGACATCCGCAAGGAGCCAATCCTCATCTACCCGACACTCCATTACCAGAACGGCGGTCTTGACATAGGAACAGACTGCATGACAACCAACGTCAACAACCTTTACGTTGCAGGCGAGGCTGTCGGCGGCATCCACGGCAAAAACCGTCTTATGGGTAACTCACTCCTCGACATCATCGTTTTCGGCCGTACAGCAGGCAAGAGCGCCGCTGCAAAGGCAAAGGACGTTACTGTCGGCGAGCTTACCCTCGAACACATCGCAAAGTTTGATAAGGAGAGAAAAGCAGCAGGTATCGAAACAGACAAGGTTTCTCCTGTTCTTCTCCCCGATTACAGAGAAAACATTTAATGCAACAAAAAACGGAAGGCTTTTAAGCCTTCCGTTTTTTACTTGTCACTTCGTCTTACAACAACCTTCGTTGTTTCCTTGACTATGCACCCTTCGGGATAAACACCTCGGAGTGAAGTCAGCGGATATACGGATGTATTTTTTCCGATAACCGTTCCGGGGTTTATGACACTGCCGCAGCCTATATCGGCGTGGTCTGCAAGTATTCCGCCGATTTTCCGGATGCCTGTTTCATAGTCACGCTCTCCGTGGACGACTACGGGCTTACCGTCAGATTTTAAATTTGAACAAATTGAGCCCGCGCCCATATGTGCAAAGTTTCCGAGAACCGAGTCTCCGACATAGTTATAATGCGGAACCTGAACTTTGTTTAAGAGCACACAGTTTTTAAGCTCGGTTGAGTTTCCTATAACGCAGTTTTCTCCCGTTATAACAGAGCCGCGGATAAATGCACCGGGTCTTATTTCCGTTCCACTTCCGATAATAGTTGGTCCCTCTATTGTTACATTCGGATATATCTTTACATTCTCACCGACAAGGACACCCTCTGCATATTCGGTGAAGCCATCAAGCCCTTCCGCAATAAGGCTCTTAATGTAATCCTTTATCTTCGGGAGCATTTCCCACGGATATTCCGCCTCATCAAAAAGCTTTTTAAGATATGGTGTCTGGCAATCATAAAGCTCTCGTGTAGTTATCTTATCCAATGCTATGCCCTCTTTCAACAATTGATTTTACTATTGCCTCAACATATTGTTTGCACCTTTCTTCGGTTTCAGCCTCTGCCATAACACGTACAACCGGCTCTGTACCGCTCGGTCTGAGAAGAATTCTTCCCTTGCCCGCAATTTCTTTTTCGATTTCAGAAATAACGGCTTTAACCTCAGAGTCGCCAAGAACAGCTTCCTTGTCGCCAACTCTTACATTCTTCATATACTGCGGATAGAGCTTAATCGGTTCTGCAAGTTCTGTAAGTGTGAGCTTGGAGTCGCAGATTTCTTCTGTTATCATAAGTGCTGTGAGAATGCCGTCACCGGTTGTAGCATACTTTTTAAGAATAACGTGACCTGACTGCTCACCGCCAAGCATATAATCGTTTTGCTGCATACACTCGTAAACAAAGCGGTCGCCGACCTTTGTCTGTTCGCACTTTATGCCGATTTCAGCAAGGCTTGTGAGAAGACCGCTGTTTGACATAATCGTTGCGACAACCGTGTCGTTATTAAGAACACCTCGGGATTTAAGACGCTTACCGAGGATATAGAGCATCGCGTCGCCGTCTACAACCTTACCGTTTCCGTCAACTGCAATACATCTGTCGGCGTCGCCGTCAAACGCAAAGCCGCAATCGAGATGTTGCTCAACCACAAGCTTTGAAATTTTTTCTATGTGTGTCGATCCACAATCCATATTGACATTAAGACCGTCAGGATCTGTACCAATAACGACCGTCTGTGCGCCAAGCGCGCCAAAAACAGCCTTTGCAATCATCCATGACGCACCGTTTGCACAGTCAAGACCGATTTTGAGGTGCTTGTATGAATGAGAAGCAAGTGAGATAAGGTATCCCACATAGCGGTTACGGCCGGAAGAATAGTCAACTATGCAACCTATTCTTTCCCTGTGTGCAAGGGGAAGGTCATCACCCGAAACACCAAGCTTTGCGAGATTGCCGTCGATATATGCTTCAATCAAAGACGTTGTTTCATCATCAAGCTTCTCACCATAGCGGTTTATAACCTTGATTCCGTTATCGTAAAACGGGTTGTGTGATGCGGTAATCATAATGCCGCAGTCAAACTCATCCTGTCGCGTTACATAAGACACGCTGGGTGTTGTCGTGACGTGGAGCATATATGCATCCGCCCCCGAAGCCGTAATACCTGCAACAAGCGAATATTCGAGCATATAGCTTGAACGTCTCGTGTCTTTACCGATAACTATACGCGGTTTATATCCAACCTTCTTACAGCCGGAAAGCTCAGAGGAATAATACCAGCCGAGAAAGCGACCCACTTTATATGCCTGCATAGATGTGAGAGTTACATTTGCCTCACCGCGGAAGCCGTCTGTACCGAAGTATTTATTCTTTGCGTTTGAAGAGGTTTTGTTTATGCTGATTTTATCCTGCAAAAGCTCATCAGCAGAAACGTTGAAAAGCTCGCAAAGCAATAAAACCTTATCTATCTGCGGAAGTGCCTGGTCCATCTCCCACTTGGAAACAGACTGTCTTGAAACGGATATTTTTTCAGCAAGCTGCTCCTGGGAGATATTAAGAGCTGTGCGAAGCTCGGATATTTTTTCGCCTATCGTCATTTTTCTCACCTTCCATATAATATATGTTTAGCAATGTTATACGTATTATATCACAAACATTCCGGTTTGTATATATCTTTTCGCAACTTGCGGTTGCAAAATTTAACTTTTTGTATTTAAGCAATAAACACCAAAGGAATTCTCACATTGTTTTTGCCACTATTTATTTGCATCTCCGTCGCAAACTTTCTTTCTCTCCTCACTCCATACACTGTTGTTTTTTGAGAAAATTTGGTGTATAATATAGAAAGGAAATAATGTATTATCCCTTTAAAGGAGGAAATGAAATGTCTGATGTCAGCAAGGTTTTAGCCTTTGACTTTGGCGCGTCAAGCGGAAGAGCAATGCTCTTTTCCTTTGACGGAAAATCCCTTACAATGGAGGAAATGCACCGTTTTTCAAACGACCCCGTTCTTGTCGGCGGCAGCTTCCACTGGGATATTTTAAGACTTTTTCACGAGATAAAGGTCGGTATTCTCAAAACCGTCAACGCAGGCCACACGGATATCCTCTCCATCGGTTTTGACACCTGGGGCGTTGACTACGGTCTCTTTGACGAAAAGGGTCGCCTTCTCGGTAACCCCTATCACTACCGTGACACGAGGACTGACGGTATGATTGAAAAAGCAGATGAAGAAGTCGGAAAAAAATATGTGTTTGACCACACCGGTATTCAGTTCAACTTCTTCAACACTCTCTTCCAGCTCATGTCGATGCGCGGCGATTCACAGCTCAATTCTGCAAATAAGCTTCTTTTCATCCCGGATATCTTCAACTACTTCCTAACCGGTGAAATGAAAAATGAATATACAGAAGCGTCCACGTCTCAGCTTCTTAATCCTTACACAAAAACCTGGGACTTTGAGCTTATGGAAAAGCTCGACATCCCCACCGACATATTCTGCGACATTATCAATCCCGGAGAGACCGTGGGATACCTCACAGACGCACTTTGCGAAGAGCTCGGTTGCCCGAAAATCCCGGTTATTGCAGTAGGCTCACACGACACGGCATCGGCTGTTGCAAGTGTTCCTGTTACGGACGATTACCCTTACGCATACATAAGCAGCGGCACCTGGGCTCTTATGGGCTCGGAGCTCGACAAGCCGGAGATTACCGATTCTTCATATAACTATAACTTCACAAATGAAGGCGGTGTCTGCGACAAAATCCGCTTCCTTAAAAACATTATGGGACTCTGGATTGTTCAGGAGTGTCGCCGTCAGTGGGAGCGCGAAGGCAAGGCGTTCTCATTCAACGACCTTGAACAGGCAGCAAGAAGCGCTGTCCCCTTCCAAAGCTTCATAAACCCTGACGACCAGAGCTTTGCAACACCCGGAAATATGCCGGAGCGCATCCGCGAGTTCTGCCAAAAGACCGGCCAGCACGTTCCCGAAGGCGAGGGCGAGGTTATTCGCTGTGCTATGGAAAGCCTTGCTTTCAAGTGCCGTATGGTTACAGACGCGCTTGAAGACGTTCAGGGCAAGACACTCGAATTCATCCATATGCTCGGCGGCGGTATAAAAGATACAATGCTCTGCGAGTTTGTAGCCTGCGCCACAAAGAAAACGGTTGCAGCAGGTCCTGTTGAGGCAACAAGCACAGGCAATGCACTTATGCAGCTTATGGCTCTTGGCAAAATAAGCGACCTTGCATCCGCCCGTAAGATTGTAAAAGACTCATTCCCGATCAAGTATTACAAACCGGCTGATAACGCCGCTTGGGATGCAGCTTATGAGGAATACAAAAAATACGTTCAGCTTTAATTAAGTTTGGAGGAAAATAAAATGAAAAACTTTGTTACAATGTGCCAGAAGATCGGCTCTATGGTTGACTTTGTTCAGGGCGGCGGCGGAAACGCCTCTTGCAAACACAACGAAAACACTATGGCAATCAAGGCTTCCGGCTTCACTATCCGCGAAATAACAGAGGTTGACGGTTACACAAACGTTGACTACTTAAAGGTTAAGGCTTACCACACAGAAGCAAAGCCCGAGGAGCTCGAAACACGCGAAAAAGAGTCTACCCCGTTTACCATGTCCTGCGTCACCCCGAATCCCGCAGGAAAGACTCTCCGCCCCTCTGTTGAGGCAGGTTTCCACTCTCTTCTCAAAAAGTATGTTATGCACACACACCCCGTATATGCAAACGTTGTAACCTGCGCCGTCGGCGGCAAGGACCTTGCACACGAAATTTTTGTAGATACAGACTTTGTCTGGATTCCGTATATTAACCCGGGTTTTTCCCTCACTCTTGCAATAAGCGATGCTATAAATGCATACGAGAAAGAGACAGGCAGATTCCCGAAGGTTATCTTCCTCGAAAATCACGGCCTTGTTACTACCTCCGACTGCGCAGAGGAGTGCACAAAGCTTCATATTGAAGTTAACGAGACAATCAAGAACTACTTGAAGCTTTCCGATTTCTACAACGACCTTGACCTCGTCGAGAACGGCGATGCTTTTGTGTCATCTGCAAAGTTTATCGGAAGCTTTATCGGCAAATACGGTGTAGAAGAAATCGAAAAGACTATCCTCTACCCCGACCAGCTCGTTTACTTAAACGGCGGTCTCAAAGAAGACAAAATCACCTTTGCCGACGGAAAGATGACAATCCGCGCACCGAAGAAGGAAGCTATGGCTATCCTTGAAACATTTGCAGCTTATGCATACATCATCGACAGTCTCCGTTCATCAGGCAAGACTGTTCAGCCGATGGACCAGGCAGGCACAGACTTCATAAACAACTGGGAGAGCGAAAAATACAGAAAGTCAATCTCCGGTCAGAAGTAAGGATAACAAAATACACAAAAAGGACACACGAAACAAAATCGTGTGTCCTTTTTTCTGGCGGAGATGGAGGGATTTGAACCCTCGTGCCGCTCATCACGGCAACACGATTTCCAATCGTGCTCGTTATGACCACTTCGATACATCTCCATATTTAGTTTTCAAGCCTTATATATTATAGCCGTTTCAGGCTATTGAGTCAAGCTTTTTTGAGTTTTTTATCCGCAGAGAGCGAATTTTTCGCCCTCTGCGGAAACATAAACTTGTGGACTTAAATTACTTAAGTTCAACCTTTGCGCCAGCTTCTTCAAGCTTTGTCTTGATTTCTTCAGCTTCTTCCTTGCTTGCGCCTTCCTTGATTGCCTTCGGAGCAGCCTCAACGAGGTCCTTTGCTTCCTTAAGGCCGAGACCTGTGATCTCGCGAACAACCTTGATAACGTTGAGCTTACCTGCGCCAACATCAGCAAGAACTACATCGAAGGAATCCTTCTCAGCAGCAGCCGGAGCTGCGCCACCTGCAGCCGGAGCTGCAACTGCAACAGCAGCTGTTGCGGATACGCCGAATTCTTCTTCGAGTGCCTTTACGAGCTCGTTGAGCTCAAGAACTGTTAAGCCTTTTACTTCTTCAATGAAATTTGTGATCTTTTCAGACATTTTTGTTACCTCCTAAATATTTTGTTTATTAATTATTCTTCTGTGGGTGCAGCCTCTTCTGCCGGAGCTGCTTCTTCTGTTGCGGGAGCCTCTTCTGTTACAGGAGCGCTTTCCTCAGCCGGAGCTTCCTCTGCGGGAGCGGAAGCCGTAGCCGGGCCTTCCTTCTCCACCTTCTCAGCGATTGCTTTAAGCACAAGAGCGAGACCGAAAATCGGGCCCTGCAAACCGCCAACGAGTCTACCAAGAAGGACTTCCTTGCTCGGGAGATTTGCAAGAGACATAATCTCTTCTACGCCGACAACCTTGCCATCCATAAAGCCTGCTTTGATGTTGTAAATGTTTTCGTTCTTCTTTGCAAATTCAGCAACGACCTTTGCCGGAGCAATAACGTCGTCTGCACTGATAGCAAGAGCTGTTGTGCCTTCGAGAACTGAATCAAGACCTTCAAGACCTGCTTCCTTTGCTGCGAAGCGGATGAGCGTGTTCTTGATAACCTTGTAGTCGATATTGTTCTTGCGCATTTCTGCACGAAGAGCAGTATCATCAGCAACGTTAATTCCCTTATAATCAACGAGAACACCGCTGCTTGCATTCTTCATCTTCTCGGCAAGCTCTGCAACCAACTGCTTCTTCTGCTCTAAAACCTTTGCACTTGGCATTGTGTTTCACCTCCGTCTTTATTTAATGGAAAAACCCATGCGCTTTAAGACGCATGGGTTACAAATTACACAAAACAAATATGTTCCAATATAACTTGCCCTCGGCAGGCTCGCAAAGCGATTACGCAAAAGCACCTGCTGTCTTAAGACGCATATAGTATTTTACCAGATGTTGACTAAAAAGTCAAGAGAAAATTAACCGAGTAATTTTGCAACGCTGACTTTGATACCCGGGCCCATTGTTGATGTAACAACACAGGAGCGGATATAAGTACCCTTTGCAGCTGCCGGCTTCGCCTTAATGATAGCACCGACAATTGTGTTGAAGTTGTCGCAAAGCTTATCCTTGCCGAATGAAACCTTACCGATCGGGCAGTGGATAATGTTTGTCTTATCGAGACGGTACTCGATCTTACCTGCTTTAAGGTCTGCAATGGCCTGTGCAACATCCAGTGTAACAGTTCCTGCCTTCGGAGTCGGCATAAGTCCCTTAGGACCTAGAACCTTACCGAGACGACCGACGAGACCCATCATATCGGGAGTTGCAACAACAACGTCAAAGTCGAAGAAGTTCTCACCTTGGATCTTTGCGAGAAGGTCCTCTGCACCTACAACGTCAGCACCTGCTTCCTCTGCCTCTTTTGCCTTGTCGCCCTTTGCGAATACTGCAACGCGAACTGTCTTACCTGTTCCGTGCGGAAGAACAACCGCACCGCGAACCTGCTGGTCAGCATGGCGAGAGTCAACACCGAGCTTTACGTGAAGCTCAACTGTTTCGTCAAACTTTGCCTTGCCGCACTTTTCCATAATTTCAAATGCATCCTCAACTTCGTACTGTACTGCACGGTCGATGAGTTTTGCACTTTCGATATACTTTTTTCCTCTTTGCATTCTACTTTCCTCCTTGTGGTAGTTTTCGGACTTCTCTTTCAAAGCCCTCCCACGTAAGTACAACGGTTTTTACCGTGTTTGTTGGTTTCGATTATTCTTCAACCGTAACGCCCATGCTGCGGCAAGTACCTGCAATCATGCTCATTGCAGTTTCTACTGTTGCAGCATTAAGGTCGGGAGCTTTGAGCTCTGCAATCTTTTTGAGGTCTTCCTTGCTTATTTTAGCAACCTTTGTCTTGTTCGGAACACCTGAGCCGCTCTCGATCTTGCAAGCCTTTTTAATAAGCACTGATGCCGGCGGTGTCTTTGTGATGAACGAGAATGAGCGGTCTGCGTAAACCGTGATAACAACCGGGATTACGAGTCCGATGTCGTTCTTTGTGCGCTCGTTGAATTCCTTTGTGAACTGAACGATATTAACACCGTGCTGACCGAGTGCCGGACCAACAGGCGGCGCCGGAGTTGCCTTGCCTGCCGGAATCTGAAGCTTAATAAATCCTACTACTTTCTGTGCCATGATATCGCACCTCCTTAATAAAATGTGGTAAATGGCGGCACACCTTGCACCGCGAGATTAAGAAGCCTCTCTCGCTTTATGTGCGGGTACCTCCCACGTCGGACGGACCCCCGCCCGAAGTTATGCTAAAAGCGCTTTTGCGCCCGCATGCAAAAAACTTGCCAGTTAATCTTCGTTAACCGGCTCTACCTGATCCGGTTCAAGCTCAACCGGAGTTTCTCTGCCGAACATTGAAACGATAACGCGGATCTTGTTCTTATCAAGCGCGATTTCGTCAACAACACCGACAAAGTCTTCAAGCGCACCGTCAATAATCTTGACGTTGTCACCGACTTTATAGTCGATAACAAGCTCGTGCTTCTCAACGCCGAGGTTTGCAACCTCTTCGTCAGAAAGCGGAACAGGCTTGCTGGCAGGACCGACAAAACCCGTAACGCCGCGAGTGTTTCTCACAACGTGCCAGCTTTCGTCCGTCATAACCATCTTAACCAGAACATAACCCGGAAAAATCTTACGCTCTGTCTCCTTGCGCTTACCGTCCTTGACTTCAACGACGGTTTCCACAGGAACATTGACAGCGTGGATAAGGTCATGCAGTTTTCTGTTCTCTACCGCTTTTTCAATTGTTGCGGCTACTTTGTTTTCATAGCCCGAGTATGTGTGAATAACATACCATTTTGCGTTTCCCGCCATCTTGCGCCTCCGTAATTATATATTGAGGAGAAGCGCAACTCCGGAATTGAGCAAAGCATCCATAACACCTGTGATAATCGCAAAGATAGCGCAAACTATCAAAACGATAAGAGTGTTCTTATAGACTTCTTTACCGGTCGGCCAAACGACCTTTTTGAGTTCGCTCTTCATTTCGCGGAACCATGCCGCGATGCTGCGTCTCTTTTTCTCTGCCATTTTTCGGCACACCCTTTCCTTAGTGATTTACTGAAGAAAAACTGAAATTACTTTGTTTCTCTGTGAAGAGTATGCTTGCGGCAGAACGGGCAGTGTTTGTTGAGCTCGAGTCTGTCCGGAGTGTTTTTCTTTTCCTTCATTGTGTCGTAGTTTCTGCGCTTGCATTCTGTGCAAACGAGTGTGATTTTTGTTCTCATAATTTTCGGCCTCCAAAGAATATTTTGCCTCCCTGACAGCCTTGCGGCTTCGCGGAAACTTTTGTTTCTCCCGCGTAGGTTTAAAAACGAAACCCGAAAAAAGGGCACGAAAAATAAACCTTTCACAGGTAATAATGATTGTACCACAAAAAGTGGCATCAGGTCAAGTCCTTTTTTTATTTTTTTTGTTTTTTTATTCCAGTTCAAACAAACCGGTATAAAGCTGATAATATCTTCCCTCTTCCTTTATGAGGTCGTCATGGCTTCCCCGCTCTATAATGCTGCCATTCTCAAGGACCATTATGGCTTTTGCATTACGGACGGTTGAAAGTCTGTGTGCTATGACAAAAACCGTTCTCCCCTCCATAAGAGTATCCATGCCTTTTTCCACAAGCGCTTCCGTTCTTGTATCGATAGAGCTTGTCGCCTCGTCAAGGATGAGCACGGGCGGATCCGCAACGGCGGCACGGGCTATTGCAATAAGCTGGCGCTGTCCCTGGCTTAAATTTACGCCGTCGGAAGTGAGCACCGTATCGTAGCCGTCGGGAAGATGTGTGATAAACGTGTGTGCGTTTGCAAGCTTTGCCGCACGGATGACATCCTCGTCCGTTGCATCAAGCCTTCCGTAACGGATGTTATCTGCAACAGTGCCGGTAAACAGGTGTGTATCCTGCAACACCATTCCTAGAGATCGGCGAAGGTCATTCTTTCTTATATCCTTTATATTTATGCCGTCATAAGTTATATTTCCTTCCGTCACGTCATAAAAACGGTTTATCAGATTTGTTACAGTAGTCTTTCCCGCTCCCGTGGAGCCGACAAAGGCAATCTTCTGACCGGGCTTTGCATACAGAGAAATATCATTGAGTACGGTCTTTTCTTCATTGTATCCGAAGGTTACATTTTCAAACCTGACATCTCCTCGAAGCTCGGTATATGAAAAACCGCCTTTTTCGCAGGGGATTTTCCACGCCCAGATGCCCGTGCGTCCGTCACTCTCGCACAAAGAACCGTCTTCTCCCCGCTCTGCGCAAACGAGCGTTACAGTTCCGTCATCATGCTCGGGTTCTTCGTCGATAAGCTCAAAAATCCGTTCTGCACCCGCAAGGGCATTGAGTATTGAATTGAATACCTGTGAAATCTGCGTTATCGGCTGAAAAAAGATCTGTGTTGACTGCAAAAACGCCGCAACCGTTCCTATATCCAGAACCCCGATTACCGCGAGAGTTGCGCCGAACGCCGCAGTTATTGCGTAATTGAGGTGAGAAAAGTTATTCGTGACAGGTCCCATAATGCTTGCAAATGTATTTGCATTTGACGCCGCGTCAAAAAGCGCTTCGTTGATTTCAGAAAACCTTTTCTTTGACTTTTCCTCATGGCAGAAAACCTTTACAACCTTCTGCCCTTCTATCATTTCTTCAATGTAACCGTTTACCGCACCGATTGCTTTTTGCTGTCTCTTGAAATACTTCGCACTCTGCCCGCCTATCTTTTTTGTTGCAAAAACGATTATGCCTATCATCGCAACCATAACAAGAGTGAGATACGGACTGAGAATACACATAAGTGTAAACACACCGACAATCATTATAGCAGATGAAAAAATCTGTGGTATGCCCTGGCTGAGCATTTCGCGCAAGGTGTCCGTATCGTTTGTAAACCGGCTCATAATTTCGCCGTGTGTATGCGTGTCATAATATTTCACGGAAAGTTTCTGGAGCTTTGTGAACATATCCACACGGATTTTACGCATAGTCTCCGTTGAAATTGTCATCATCAACCTGCTGTAAAGATATGCCCCCGCAACTCCCAAAAGCTTCACAAGCGCAAGAATTGCAATCTGCAACACAAAGAAACGTACATCAAACGCGCCCTTTGCAATTCCCTCTTCAATCGAATTCACAATCGGTTTTAAGAGATACGTTCCGCCGACCGAGGAAAGAGAGTTAAGGATAATGCCAACAAAAACAAGAAGGAGCAGGATTTTTTGTCCGTTCATATAGCTGAGTATTCTGAGTGCGGTGCGCGCCGCGTTTTTAGGCTTTTGTATACCACGCATACCACGCATTCCGCGCGGTCCTCCTTCCGGTCTTCCTCCCGCCATACTACTCCACCACCTTCTGTTGTGACTCACAAATTTCGCGGTATATTTCATTGGATGCCGCAAGCTCTTCGTGAGTGCCTATTGCATTTACTTTACCATCGTCAAGAACGATTATTCTGTCAGCATCGCTGACGGAAGAAACGCGTTGGGCAATAATGAGCTTCGTTACGCCGGGAAGTTCCTTTCTGAATGCCTCGCGAATCATTTTATCGGTAGCTGTATCAACAGCGCTTGTGCTGTCGTCGAGAATAATAATTTTCGGGTTTTTCAGAAGTGCACGGGCAATGCACACGCGCTGTTTCTGTCCGCCCGAGAGATTTACTCCACTCTGCCCGAGCACGGTATTATACCCATCCGGGAAGGATGTTATAAACTGATGCGCCGCAGCGAAGCGGCAGGCTTTTTCTATCTCCTCTTCACTTGCAGTTTCATTGCCCCAGCGAAGATTTTCAAGAATTGTACCGGAAAAGAGGACGTTGTTCTGAAGCACCATCGCAACCGAATCGCGAAGTGTCCGGAGATTATACTCCCGAACATCGCAACCTCCGACGGAAACACTTCCTCCCGTAACATCGTAAAGACGCGGGATAAGCTGAACCAGCGAGGTCTTCCCCGAACCTGTTCCGCCGAGAATACCGATAGTTTCTCCCGGGTTTATTTTAAAAGAGATGTCGCGAAGAGCTTCCGAAGATGCACCTTTTCCGTAAGAAAAGCTTACCTTGTCAAATACAATCTCACCATTCGTTACTTCCTTCTTTCCTTCCGGATTGTTTTTTATATCAATCTCCTCATCAAGCACTTCGCATATTCGTGCGATTGATGCGCGGGACATAACAATACTTACAAAGCACATCGAAAGTCCCATAAGAGAAGTAAGTGTCTGGCTTATATAGCTCATAAAACTTATAAGTTCTCCCGTTTCCATACCGCCGACCGAGACGAGATTTCCGCCCGACCAGAGAACTATTATGCTGCACACTGCCATCACAAGCTGCATTATCGGCATATTGAGAATAAGAAGCTTTTCCGCTCTGCGTTGTGCGTTGCAGACCTTTTCTGCCGCCTCTGCAAACTTCTCATCTTCGTACTCGCCTCTGTCATACGCCTTCACAACACGAATGGCAACGAGGTTTTCCTGGACAGAAGAGTTCATCTTATCATATTTCTTAAACATCTGCTTGAATCTCGGAAAAGCGTTTGAAGAAATCAGAACAAGCGATATCGCAAGAACAGGAACCGCAAAAAGAAGCACGCGCGCAAGTCTTGCGTTTATGGAAAAGGCAACAACCGCCGCAGAAACAAGCATTACGGGCGAGCGCACCATCATACGTATAGACATCATAAACGCATGCTGAACGAATGTAACGTCAGTCGTAAGTCTTGTCACAAGAGAGCCGGTTGAAAATTTATCAACATTTGCAAAAGAAAAGTCCTGTATTTTGTCAAAGAGCTTTTTTCTGATATTCTTCGCAAAGCCCGTTGCCGCAACAGAAGCATACCTTCCCGAGAGTATGCCGAACAGCATCGAAAAGATTGACATAACCACCATCAGTCCGCCAACCTTTGCGATGTGCAACACTCCCATATTCTGTTTTATGCCGACATCTATGATATTTGCCATAAGGAGCGGAATGAAGATTTCAAGAATTACTTCACAAGTTATAAAAAGCGGCGACAAAAACGCAGGCAGCTTATATTTGCCGACACAGCCAAGAAGCTTTTTCACGCTCTCTTTCCTCCCTGATTACAATAACAGTCTTATATAAAATATTTTATTACCTATTTTTTATAAAGTCAACCAACGGCGCGCAAATTTACAGTTTGTTAATTAAAAAAGGCAGTGCTTTGCACTGCCTTTATCTTTGGTTTGATTAGAAGAGCAAGATGAGGAACTGCGATACGAGAACAACCGCGATAAGCGCAATCGGGTATGTTGCCGCATATGCTGCTGCAACATCTTCCGTGCCTGCTGTTCCGATAAGCGTACCAAGTGCCGGAGTGCTCGTCATACCGCCGGTAAGAGAACCGAGGTTGTTGAGAAGGCTGAGTCTGAGCACATACTTTGCAAAGAGATAGCCCACTATCATCGGGAATATTGTCATAATTACGCCGTAAACAAAATACATAGCGTCAAAGTTTGCAACGAAGTCTGCACCACCCGGGATACCTGCACCTACAAGGAAGAGAACAAGACCGAGCTCACGGAAGAGCTGCAACGTTGACTTTTCGGGCATAATGCTGATTTTGCCGAGTTTTCTGAAATGGCCGAAAATAAGTGAAGCAACCAGGCAACCACCTGTTGTTGTGAGAGAGAAGCATGTTCCCGAGAGACCTGCCGCACTGAGCGGAATCTTGACCTTGCCAAGGAAGATACCAAGAATTGCCGCAAGTGAGAATGCTGCAAGGCCGTGTCCGTCAAGCTCAAAGAGCTTTCCGGAAATCTGCTTCTTTGCTTCTTCCTCTGCGCTTCCTGCGATCTTTGCGCGCTCTTCTGCCATATTCGCCTTTGTGAGCTTCGGGATAAGCTGAACAAAAAGAACAACGCCGACAACGCCGAATATGTAAGCTATACCGTGGCCGACAGAAACAAGGCTTGTGTACTGTTCTGCAACAGTTGCCTTAGCTGCGGAGAATGCCGGAGTTGATGTGAGCGAGCCGGAAAGAAGACCGACTATCATAGCTGTAAACCCTTCGGATGTTTCGATTGTTGCGCCGTAGCCGAACACGCGGCCAAAGTAAATGCAAGCGATTGCAGAAACACCACCCGCAAGGATGATAATTAAACCGAGAAGAACATATGACTTAAAGTTTTTCTTCATATTGCCGAAGAACTTCGGACCTGCGATGAAACCAACTGATGTAACAAAAAGAATAAGACCAAGGGTTTCAACTATTTCCAAAGCTTTTTCAACAAAGCTTGTGCCTGTACTGCCGAGCATAAGCTGACCTTCAAGCTGACCAAAGAAGATGGCACCGAAAACCAATGCAATGATAAATACGCCTGCATCACCAAGTGCAACACCCTTGATTGTTATGCGACCGAGCGCATATCCCACAAAAAGGATTGCAAAAAGGCAGAACATAAAGAACGATATTCCCGTAACGGGAATTACCCCACCAAACAAGCTCATTTGAAAAAACCTCTTTCTTTTAAAAAATCATTGGGGTATGTTTCCATACCCCAATAGTTATACCACAACAGAGTCTTATTGTCAATCGGATTTTTACGTTATCTGACAAGTGTTGCGTTTTTTCTTGTGGCAAACTGAATGACTGCCACTATCGCAAAAAGAGCAAGTCCCGCAACGTCCGTAACTACTCCCGGATAAATAAGCATAAGTCCGCCCACAAGGCTTAAAACTCTCTGATACCACGGCATATGATGCACAAGATATCCTTCAAGCGAAGCCGCGACAGCAAACATACCGGCAAGGGATGTGATGCTTATGAGAACAACCTCCCACACGCTTGTATCAACAAGGAGCATTGCGGGGTTAAGCGCAAATATATAAGGAACGATAAATGCGCCTATCGCAAGCTTGGTTGCCGTAATCGCAGTCTTCATCGGATTTGCCTGGGCAATTGCCGCACCGGCATATGCTGCAAGAGCAACAGGCGGGGTGAGGTCTGCCACAATTCCGAAATAGAAGACGAAGAAGTGTGCCGCAATCTGCGGAACACCCATTCGCACGAGAATCGGTGCGCAGGTAGCCGCCATAATGCAGTAGTTTGCAGTTGTCGGAACACCCATACCAAGAACTATGCAGCAAAGCATAGTGAGGAAGAGCGCGACAATTACCTGATTTCCTGCAAGCGCAACAATTCCGTTAATCATCGTGTTTGCAAGACCTGTCATTGTAATTGTTCCTGCAATGATTCCCGCAACGCCGCAGGCTGCTGCAACGGTAATCATACCCTGCCCGCCTGCTGCAAGTGCCTCAAAAATGCGTTTGGGAGTAATGCGGTTTCCTTTATTGAAAAGGCTTACTGCAATTGCGATTACAATAGCAATTGCTGCTGCATACTGAATGGAACGCTGGCTCGTTGCCACGAGATATATAAGAATGATAAGCGGCAGGAGAAGGTATGTCTTTTTAAGAAGCGTAAAAATACGCGGGAGTTCCTCTTTTGTAAGTCCTCGAAGTCCTTCTTTTTTTGCTTCAAGATGAACTGAGATGAATACACCTGCAAAGTAGAGAATCGCAGGAAGAATCGCTCTTACAACAATGTTACTGTACGGAATACCCACGTAATCCGCCATGAGAAACGCTGCCGCACCCATAATAGGTGGCATAATCTGACCACCTGTTGATGCAGAAGCCTCTGTCGCCGCAGCAAACTCCGACTTATAGCCCGTCTTTTTCATGAGCGGGATTGTTACGGAACCCGAACCTACGGTATTTGCAACGGACGACCCCGAAACCATACCCATAAGAGCACTCGCAACAACAGCGACCTTTGCAGGTCCGCCCGAGAAGCCGCCGACAATTGTGTTTGAGATTTTTATAAAGAAATCTGCAATACCCGTGCGTTCGAGAAACGCACCAAAGATAATGAAGACAACGATAAACTTTGAACAAACATTTATCGGTGTAGAGAGTATTCCTTCTTTTCCGTAGAAGAGATAATGAACCGTATAATTAAGCTTGCCGGAAAGAGTCGGGTTAGAAAGACCGAACGTCAAAGCGTAGATAATAAAGCATCCCGCTACAATGACAATAGGAAGACCTACGCTTCGTCTGCAAACCTCAATAAGGGATATTGTTCCCACTACGCCAATAAGAATCTGGTACCATTCAAAATTGCTCCCCTGCTGAATGATCGTCATTGCATTTGCTGTATAATACAGAAAAGCGCCTGTCCCGCAAATCATAAGAACAATATCATACCAGGGCATAAAATTAACTTTCTGTGTTCCTTTTTTTGCAGGATATACAAGATATCCGAGCAAAACTATAAATGCAACAAAAGAGGTCAAGCGATACTCTTCAAGCCAGCTAGCAAACAGTGTGACATAAAGACAGAAGATAGAGAATGCGGCAAGCACACAGTTGACAGCTACCTTTGACTTACCTTCCCAGATGCGGGTATTTGACTCCCTGTCAAACTTTTTCATTACGGATTCCAGATCCATCGGCGCCGAAACTTCTGCCGGTGCCTTTTTTCTGAAAAACGCCATACTTTCCTCCTTAAACATTGAATTGGCTGCGGCCAAGTGTTGCCGCAGCCAAAACTTTTCTTTTAAAAGAATTTACTGAACTGCTACTTCAACATTCTTTTCTGCGAAGTACTTTGCAGCACCTGCATGGAACGGAACTGTCATACCTTCTGTTGCATTTTCGATGCTGAGCTCAGCACCCTTTGCATTTTCAGCAGTGATTGCTTCAATGTTATCAAAGATTGCAGCTGTGAGATTGTAAACATCTTCTTCTGCTGCGTCTGCACTTACGATAAGAGTTGCCTTAACAGTAACTGTTGTGACATCCTCTGTCTGACCTGCATATGTGCCTGCCGGAACTGTGTATGTTGTGTAGAACGGGCAATCTGCCATCATCTTCTCTGCCACTGCACCGTCAATCGGTACGAGGTATGCCGAGTTTGTTGTGCAGAGCTCTGTGATAGCCGGAGTCGGTGCACCTGCTACGATGAATGCAGCGTCAATCTTGCCGTCTTTAAGAGCATCTGCGCTGTCAGCAAAAGACTGATACTGTGCCTTGATGTCATCCTCTGTGAGGCCCGCTGCTGTGAGAACATCCATTGCGTTGAAGTAAACACCGGAGCCCGGAGCACCGATGGAAACAGCCTTGCCTTTAAGGTCAGCAACACTCTTGATAGCCGGATCCATTGTTACAAGCTGAACTGCCTCTGCATAGAGACCTGCAACTGTGCGGAAGGATTCAACCTTGCCCTCTGACTCAAAGGAGCGTGTGCCGTCCCAGGCGTATGACATAACGTCAGACTGAACTGTGCCGAGCTGATAGTTGCCGGCAGCTATGCCCTGAATGTTTGCCTTTGAACCGTCTGTCGAAACAACAGTTACGTTTATGCCTGCGTTATTTGTGATGTACTGGCCGAGAACGCCGCCATAACCGTAATATGTACCTGCTGTGCCACCTGTACCCATTGTCATCTTTGTTCCTGCACCTGTGCAAGCACAAAGAGCAAAGAGCATAAGTGCTGCGAGCGCAATTGCGATAATCTTCTTCATTGAAAATTCCTCCTGTTTATGTAATACAAAATACGTATGCTATATTATAAATCAATTTAAATATTTTTTCAAGTTCTTTTTATATTTTATGTAAAAAATTACAATCATATGCAAAATACCGCCCGCAAAACGCAGACGGTATTTAAAGCAACTTATAATTATTCTTCTGTCACTTCGGGGATAATGTCGTTTTCTTCACCGGAAGTTGCAACAACTGCATCTGCTTCATCGGAAGCCTCTGCTTCTTCTGCTGCATTAGCCTCCTCACCCAGTATAAGAGCACGCATAGAGAGAGAAACCTTCTTGTTTTCTTCGTCTATTGCCGTGATCTTTGCATCAACCTCGTCGCCCTCTTTGAGAACATCGCCCGGCTTTGCAATATGAGTGTTTGTGATCTGTGAAATGTGGATAAGACCGTCAACACCCGGAAGAATTTCAGCAAATGCACCAAAAGGCATAAGCTTGACAATCTTAACCTTTGCTGTGTCATCAACACCGTATGCAGATGTGAACTTTGTCCACGGGTTATCCTCTGCTTTTCTGTAACCGAGAGAAATCTTCTTCTTTTCAGCATCAAGTGCGATAACGAAAACGTCGATCTCCTGGCCTTCCTTGAACATCTCAGACGGATGACCGATGCGTGTCCAAGACATTTCGGAAATGTGAACCATTCCGTCAACACCGCCGATGTCTACAAAAGCGCCATAGGAAGTGAGAGAACGAACAACACCCTTATAAGCCTTGCCAACCTCAATCTCTGCCCACACACGTTCAAGAGCCTCACGGCGAACTTCTGCGGAAACCTCGCGGATAGATCCGACGATGCGGCGACGTGCACGGTTTACTTCTTTGATTTTGAGCTGAACCTTCTTTTTAAGAATTTCTGTCATTTCAGCATTTCTCGGAAGACCTGTCTGTGAAGCAGGAACAAAAACGCGAAGACCGTGTACAGATACGATAACACCACCTGCGTTAACATCAACAACAGTGCCCTCAACAGTTGTCTTGTCCTGACGGGCAAGCTCAACATCATCCCAACCCTTGATAGCATCAAGGCGCTTCTTGGAAAGTGTGATAATTCCTTCTACGTCGTTAACACGGATAACAGAACATTCGATTTCATCGCCGACTTTGTACTTGTCAGCAGCGTCTGCATCATCGCCGATTTCCGAATACGGAATATAACCGGCGTATTTTGCGCCAAGGTCTACCTGTATTTCAGACGGTGTGATAGCTGTTATCACGCCGACAACCTTATCTCCGTTATTAAAAGTTTTGAGAGACCCCAAAAGAAGCTCCTCAAAGGATTCGCCTTCAAAATTGTTTACCATTTCGCTCATCTTGCCTTTTACCTCCTTAATTATCCAATCGGGCGTTGATGCACCGGCCGTAATCCCTATACTCCCCGCACCGGAAATGCTTTCGGGAGTGATCTCGTCTGCATTTTCCACACGGATGACCTTTGGACACACGGACCGGCAAATCTCTACAAGCTCGTTTGTATTTGAGCTTGTCCTGTCCCCGATAACAACCATAACATCGACTTTCGCTGCGAGCGAAGCAGCTTCCGTCTGACGTTTATAGGTCGCGAGACATATTGTATCAAATATTTCGCAATTTGTACACACTTTTTTTAGAATTTTTACGCAACTTTCCCAAATCTTTCTTCCTATGGTTGTCTGGGCCACGGCGCAAACCCGCTTGTTTTCAAGGTTTTTAAGTCTTCCGAGTAGCTCTTTTATTTCTTCCTCACTGCCGACAATTTCCGCATTTTTACACTGTCCCGCAATGCCGAGAACCTCGGGATGCTCACGTTTTCCGACGATTATAACATCATATCCCGCGTCATACTTTTCTTTTACTATTTTATGTATTCTCATAACGTAGGGGCAGGTCGCGTCCGTATATTCAATTTTTCTTTCGGAAAGCTCGTCGTAAACACTCTTCGGAACACCGTGAGAACGGATTATGGCGCGTGTGTTTTCCGGAATCTCCGCAACATTTTCAACGCTTGGAACGCCGCGTTCCGCAAGGTGGTTTACAACATGTGCATTATGTATTATCGGGCCGAGCGTACATGCGCGGATACCCTCTTCCGCAAGTTCTTCCGCTATATCAACCGCGCGACGGACTCCGAAACAAAAACCCGCTGTTTCCGCGAGAATGATTTCCGCCATTATTTTTCACCGCCGTTTCCGAGACTGAGTATTTCTCCGAAAACCTTTTCCACAACTGCTTTATACTTCGCTGCACCCGTGCCCTCTGCTTCCGGCGTTATCGGTTTTCCGACAATTACCTCGCCTTTTCCAAAAAGATGTCGCGGCGACTTCACATATACCGGAATCATATCCGTCTTTGCGCGGCATGCAATCATGGCAGCGCCGTTTTTCGCACCGCTTACATCCGCTTCTCCGTGAACTCTCGTTCCCTCAGGAAAAATCATAAGCTTTTTCCCTTCGTTCAAAGAGGCTATTGCATTCCGGAGAGTTGAAATATCCGTTGCTCCGCGGTTTACCCCTATAACGCCGAGAGCGCGCAGAAAGCTGCCAAGAACCGGAATTTTCATAAGCTCTGCTTTTGCCATAAAAGACCAGTTTGTTTTCAAACCGAAAGCTATGCAGAGAAAGATGGGGTCAAGCATTGAAGTATGGTTTGCACAAACAACTGCCGCAGCCTCCGGAACATTCTCCCTCCCTGTTATCCTGACTCTGTAAAGAAGCCTGAACACAGGCATAAAAAGCACGTATATCACTTTATACATTTTTCAGTTCACCAAGCCTTGCCGAAACTATTTCGCGTATTACCTTCACGCTCTTTTCAAGAGTGTTTCCCGTTGTGTCCACCAGAATTGCGTCATCTGCCGCGACAAGCGGTGCAACCGCACGGGCAGAATCTCTTGCATCGCGCGCACGCATATCAGAAAGCACGGTTTCAAACGGGACATTCTGCCCACGCGCCGCAAGTTCTTCATATCTTCTTCGTGCCCTGTCCTCATCTGTTGCCGTGAGAAAAATCTTTATTTCCGCATCAGGCAGAACCACCGTTCCGATATCACGACCATCCATAATAACATTGTCCCGCTCGGCAAACGCTCTCTGCATATCAAGAAGAAATGCGCGCACTGCGGGGATCGCCGACACGGCAGAGGCATATTCGGAAATTATGTGCTCACGTATTGCTACCGTGACATCTTCTCCGTTTAAATAGAGCTTCTGTTGCCCTCCGATATGCTTTATTTCTATATTGATTTTATCAAGAACAGAGCTTACCGCCTCAGCGCTTTTGGGGTCGATGCCGTTACGGTGCACAAACACGCCCACCGTGCGGTATATTGCGCCTGTATCGACATATGTGAAGCCAAGCTCCTTTGCAAGTAATTTTGAGATTGTGCTCTTCCCCGCGCCGCTGGGCCCGTCGATTGCAATAGCTGTTTTCATAACTTCTTACCTCTCTTCATTTTTTGCAGCTGCCTCTCCTGCAACGTATGCACTTGACCACGCTATCTGAAGATTAAAGCCGCCGGTATAAGCATCAACATCAAGAACCTCTCCCGCAAAATACAGACCGCAGACCTTCTTTGACTCCATAGTCTTTGGATTTATTTCGCGGACATCAACGCCTCCCGTTGTTATAATCGCCTCTTCGATCGGACGTTTTCCGTATATTTCAAATGTCAGACACTTCATAGTATCCCGAAGTTTTCTTCTCATCTCACGCGTCAGGCTGTTTGCCTTTACACCGCCATCAATCCCTGCCTTTGCAAGGACGACCGCAACAAGACTTGCAGGCATAAACCCGCGAAGCAGATTGTGCATATCCTTATTCTTTTTTTCTTCAATATCTCGCAAAATTCTCTCTTCGAGCTTTTCGGGTGTTAACCCCGGTTTCAAATCTATGGAAATGCTGTATTTTTCTTTATCAAAGTTTCTCATATGCGCACTTGCCGAGAGGACGAGCGGCCCGCTCATGCCAAAGTGCGTAAACAGCATCTCACCAAGTTCAGAAAAAATGAGCTTTCCCTTTTCGTTTTTTACTGAAAGCGTCACGTTTTTAAGAGTCAGCCCCTGTGCACTTGCGCAAATTTTCTCCGAGACAAGAGGAACAAGAGAGCCCTGCACTTTTGAAACAGTATGACCGCAGGATTTTGCAAACTCATACCCGTCGCCGGTAGACCCCGTAAGCGGATATGATGCACCGCCCGTTGCGACAATAACACAATCGCACAAAACTTCTCCTGCATCCGTCTGCACCCCAAGCACTCTTTCACCATCGGAAAGAATCCCCAGAGCCACGGCTTTTTTTATCCTGACTCCGCCACGCTTTGCAAACGCGACAAGTGCATCGGTTATGTCGCGGGCGCGGTCAGAAACCGGAAAAACACGGCCTCCGCGTTCCGTTTTAAGTGCCACTCCCTCCCGCTCAAAAAATGCCATTGTATCTTGCGGCGAGAATGCAGAAAACGCACTGTACATAAACCTCGGATTCTGAGGAACATTTAAAAGCAACGTATCAAACTCACAATTATTGGTCAGGTTACACCTGCCCTTTCCGGTTATGTTAAGTTTTCTGCCGGCAGAGCCGTTCTTTTCAAGAAGCGTTACATCCGCACCGCGCTCTGCCGCAACACCTGCGGCAAAAAGCCCGGCAGCGCCTGCTCCTATGACTACTACTGTCTTATTCATTTTCAAACTTCTCGTACACTCCGTATTCATCCCAGATAGTTTCAAGGCTCGAAAGAATATCGGACACTTCCTTTTCCTTACGCATACTTATTGCAGCTATGAGTGCATTCACAAGAGAAAGCGGTGCGACAAGAGAATCCACAAACGAAACCATACCGCTCCGCACCGTAAGCTTACAGTCCGCCTTGCTGCAAAGCGGAGAGCTTTCCGAATCGGTAATCGCCACAACGCGCGCTCCGCGGTTGTGAGCAAACTGCATAGCGTTTATTGTGCGTTTTGAATAACGCGGAAAGCTTACACCGATAAAAACATCATCCCGCGAGATGTGGAGAAGATGTTCAAAAACCTCGCTGACACTCACCGTGCTTATTATATGCACATCGGGAAAAATCAGATTAAGATAAAAGCCAAGAAACTGAGCTATTGCGCTTGAAGCACGCACACCGATTATGTATATCTTCTTTGCAGAAAGAATGCATTCAACCGCAGAATTGAACTCGTCACGGTCTATCCTGCCAATTGCAGAGATGATATTTTCGGCATCTTTTCTCAAAACCTCGGATATTACATCATCCCGCAGCTGGGTACTTGTAAGCTCTATTCTCTGCGTCGCGGTAAGCCTCTTTTTTATCAGTTCCTGCAAGTCCTTCTGCATCTCGGGATATCCGTCATAACCAAGCTCTGCGGCAAACCTTACAACGGTCGATTCGCTTGCCTGTGTGACCGATGCAAGCTTTGACGCTGTCATAAACGCCGCCTTGTCATAGTTTTTTATTATATACTCCGCTATACGCCGCTGTGTTTTGGAATAAGAGGAGAGCTCCTCCTCAAACCGCCTGAGCAGGTTTTTCAACAGAAATCCCCCTTTGCGATTTATAGCCTTCGACTCTGTATATATTCATTCCAATGTCCATAAATCTCGACTCATATTCCGTAACTATGTTGTCAAGTCCGCTTGCTGCGAGGTCAAACGTAATATTGCGAAGTTTAAGTCCGTATTCAGACATCGAGTTAAGCGAAAACTCAAACAGACCTCTGTTATCTGTCTTAAAGAAGACAAATCCGTCCTCGCAAAGAATCTTATCGTAAATCGCAAGAAAATCTCCGTGTGTGAGGCGGCGCTTTGCCTGCTTCTTTCTCGGCCACGGATCGCTGAAATTGAGATATATACCGTCAATCTCGCCCTCGTCAAAAATATCACCGAGATTCTTTGCATCCGTATCAAGAAAAACAACATTTTTTATTTCATCACGGAGAGCCTTCTCCGCCGCCATAACAAGAGCACCCTGCTCGCGTTCGATTCCGACAAACAGGATATCTTTATTTATCTTTGCCGTTTCAGTGATAAACCTGCCTTTGCCGCAACCGATTTCTATACAAATTTTGTCAAACCCGAAACTTTCTTTCCACTTACCCAAAAAACCGGCAGCATCCCCGGGCATAATCCCCGAGCAGAGCGCAAGGCGTTTCTGGAGATTTGGTTTTTTTCTCATTCGCAAGATACTACACTCTCCATCTGAAATTTGTTGTTAATTCGCACTTCTTGAAAAATACACCGTATCAATACCCTTGCCACGGTCATTCTCGATTCTTGAAAGTTCTTCAAAGCCGAAGCCTTCAAGAATTTTTATATGCGCTGTGTTCGTTGACCAGGTGCGGGTATAAACACTCCTGTCGGAATACAGCTCAAAAAAGAGATGCGAATACATTTTCTTCGTAACCCCCATACCCCTTGCAGAAGACGATACAAGAAGTGTTGAAATGTATATATTTGGAAGATCGTCATTCCCGATACATTCGTTTGTATAATCCTCTTTAAACGAAACAAGACCGATAATCTTGTCCTCTTCCACACAAACAAGAACTTTTTGCCGCAGCATTTCTCCGGCATACGTTTCCACGCCATCCCCGTTTACCGTCGCGGTGTTTCCGGAAAAGTTCTTCTGTGTGGTTGAGCTTCGTTTTGAGAGAGGCGGAACAAATTCGCCGTCGCTTTCACTCAGCATTTTCAGAATCTGCTCCCGATAACTCTCTTTTCCTGTCTCATCAAGAATCTTATATCTCATTGTTTCAACCTTTAATCTTTGTCATACTTCTTTACGAACTCAATAATGGGTGTCGGGTCTTCAAGACCATGCGGATGGTGTCCGCAATCCGGCTTGATGATTGTCTCAATCGTTGCGCCCGCTTTGACATAAGCATCATTTACATACTTACCGTTTTCGTCATACGGAACAATGAAATCCGCATCTCCGGCGATAAGCAAAGTCGGTATGTTGTTCTTTACAAGCTGCGGGACGAAATCAAGCGGATGTTCGCGATAGCCCATAAGGTCTATCACATCCATCTTCTTCATCTTCACAAATTCCTTCATAAGCCATGAGGTTGCGCGTCCCATTCCCGCCGGACAGGAAAGGAGGTTTACAACCGGCGCATCAAGATAGAGGCACGAAACATACTGCGGATATTTAGCCGCAAAATAGATGCCCTGCATACCGCCACAGCTCATACCTACAATTACACATTTCTTTGCAAGTCCATACTCTTTATGTACAAATTCTGCAAAACGTGCTCTTGCATCTGTATCATCCCACTCATGCCAGCGTGTTTTGTTGCTTATATGAAAGAGGTGGTACCCCTGCTTTACAAGCTCAATCTCAGCATTCGGAAAGGCACCGAAATATTCTGTTTTCAAAAGCCATCTGCCATTGGGTTTATCAGGATAAACTGCCCAGAGTTCACGATCCTCAAACGTTGTCTTTTCAAATCTGAAACCGTTCCACATTTCCATTTTTTCATATCCTTTCAAAAAAACTTTTAAGTTTATTTGCTACAACTTCATGCCCAGCGTCGCTCGGATGGCATCCGTCGGGCATATATTTCTCACGAATTTCAGGTATTGCCGGCTGTATTCCGCTTTCCGCAAACAGGTCAAGCACAGGCAAAGAATAATATTCCGCGACCTCGCGTATCACATTGACATAGTCGCGCAGTGTGCCAAACTTTTTTGAGTCCTTTTGTGCAACAGTCTGCACCTCATCCGAACGATGAAGCGGAGTCATAATTACTATGGGTTTGCCAAGGTACTTCACGATGAGTTTTGAGAAGACATAATGACACGCGCCGTAGAAAGTCTCGGGTGTGCGGTCATCCATATCCCCCATCGGCGCATCGCCGTGACCGTAGTCATTCGTGCCCCCGAAGACAATTACGGCATCAGCATCGTCAGACATCATCTCCCAACGTACGCAAAATGCGTTTTCGTCGAGAATTCCGCCTTTCCCGTATTCCGGGATACCCTTGTCCTGTAAGGCAAATCTCGTGCCGGAAAAACCGTAATTTCTCGCTTCTGAAAGCCCCGCCATGCGTGCAAGACACGCGTGGTAAATTTTATCGGGACTGCTTGCGCCCACGCCCTCGGTTATGCTGTCGCCAAGGAAGTTTATTTTCGCACCTCGAAGTTCCATACCTTTTCTCCCATTCATTTCATTTAAATATCCAAACTGTATATTGCATATCAAGTTAAGTATATCACAAACCGCAGGAATTGCAAGATTATACTTTTACCCGGAGTACAAAAAACACAGCCTTGTGAGCTTTCACAAGGCTGCGCTTTTTAAAGTGCTTCATCAATAAAGCTTATGCTGTTTGCAACAGTCGGCGAATCATCACTCTTCGCGCTGTATTCTATGCCGTAATATCCGCTGTATCCAAGCTTTTGGAGACGTGAAATTCCTTCTTTTATTCTGACAATCCCTTCTCCTATAACTGCTTCGTTCATATATTTCCCGGTCAATGTTTTCATCTCATCTCCGGACCGGTCTTCTTCCGTAATGGTTACGTCTTTAATATGAGCGTGAACAATTCTGTCGGAATATTTATCAATAAAACCGAGAACGTCTTCTCCCGCCTGGCAAATGTTTGCAAAATCAGCGACAACACCGACATTTCTGTCAACAGTATCAAGAAACCTGCCAAATCCGTCAATGCCGTTAAATACATACCCCTGCTCTTCGTAGATCGTTCTTACCCCTATGCTTTTTGCATAATCGTATATCTCCCGCACGGCGCAGACACCCTTTTCAAACAACTCTTCCCTTCGGGGAACTATTTTTTCGGGATGACTGAATGCATTTGCAATCGTGTGATGCAGATAAGGTGAGCCGAGTATCCGGGCAACGTCTGCATATCCTTTAAGCGTTCTGAGTTTCTCTGCAGAATCTTCACCCACAAGATTTATATACACGGAAAAGCATACAAATTTAACGTTCTTGCTGTCTGCATATTGTCTGATTTTTTTCGCAGCTTCGACATCCGGTGTCTGAAACTCAAACATCGAAAAACCCTCAATTGCCGTCATGCCGTATTCCGCAGAAACATCTATCATATCATAGTAAGATTTAACGCGGGGAAACGGCGCCCAGTAAAAGCATATTTTTTCGTTCATATCCTTTTCCTCCGGAATCAGCGCAATTGTGCACCGCCGACGCTCTCGATTTCTTTCAGGGCGAGCCTCACGGACTTTACCGCGTCATCGAGCGGGGCTATCACCGGCTCTTTTCCTGCTAGGAGAGTATCAACAAAATATTTCAGCTCGTTATAATATCCGCCAAGGCTCGAAATATTTCCGCCAATGTCATTTCCTGCTTCAAAATCAGGTTTGATTTCAACCTTTTCTTTTCCGCCCACGTTGTAATAAACATTAAGACCGTTTGCATCAAGAACAACGGTTGCCTTTTCAAACTTCACACGGAACGATGCATCAAACGGGAAATCCGCAGGGTAATCCCAGCAAGCCTCAACCGTAACACTTGCTTCTTTATAATTGAATGTTGTGAATATCTGTTCAATTACACCTTTGCTGTTTCTTGCGACAGAAGTTGCAAAGTTTGACGGCTCGCCCATAAGATATCTTACAAAATCAACATCGTGGATGTGCATATCAAGTGCAACGGAACCGCTTTTTTCCGCATCGTGAAGCCATCCCTCCCATGCCCAACCGGGCACAGAGCTGAGACGTTTGAATACCGCCGACCTGATTTTTCCGAACCTGCCGCTATCTGATGCCTCTTTCAGCCATTTATACTCATCCCAGAACCTGATAACCTGACCTACCTGAACTTTTGTACCGCTCTCTTTTTGAAGCGCAACAAGAAGTTCGCCCTCTTCGGCAGTCAGACAGACCGGCTTTTCAATGAACACGTTTTTGCCTCTTCTTAACGCCTCAACCGCATGATGCGTGTGGAGATATGTAGGCAGACAAATATCTATGATGTCGACATCCGCTTTTACAATAAGTTCATCTCCCGTAGCATATATCTCAGCACCGTGAGCTTTTGCAATCTCCTCTGCCTTTTCGCTTCTTACATCTGCAACAGCGACAATCTGCGCTCCTTCTATCTCTTTATAGCAGGCTGCATGCATGCCTCCCATAAATCCGCATCCGATCAAACCAACTTTCAACATAGCTATTTCCTCCCTAATATTTTATCCATCGCATTTGAAGTGTTATAAATAATTGTTTCGGGGTAATTGGCATAAGGCGGTATCATCTCCGCTGTCGCCCAGCCGTCATAGCCAATTTTTCCAAACGCTGTCATAACAGCGGGATAATCCACATCTCCGGAAAGCAGGTCAACAAAACCGCAAAGGCTTCCGGCTTCCCTTCTGTAATCTTTGAAATGAACCTTTTTTATCCTGTTGCCCAAAACCTTGATCCAATGTTCGGGATATCCGATATAGAGCACGTTGCCCACATCAAAATATGAACCAACATAGTCACTTCCGACCTTATCTATGAACTCTGCCATTTCAACAGGCGAAAGCAGAAATTTGTTCCACACATTTTCAACACCGATGGAAACCTTCAACTGCTCTGCATAAGGTGCAAGCTCGCGAAGTGCCGAAAGTGCCCGCTCGTAAGCCACATCATATTCAACAACCTCTCCGCCCTGTTCAAAAGCAACATTTACCGCGCCGGGCACGACAAGGATTGTGTCACACCCGAGCCAGGAAGCCACTTCAAGCTGTTTTCTTGTGATTTCTTTTGCCCGGTTGCGCTTTGCCTCATCTCCGGATGTATAGTTGTATGTCCAATAAAGACCGCTGGCAACACTGTAAAGCTCTATACCGACTTCCTGCGCCATCTTCTTTATTGCCATAACCTTTTCTTTTGTTGTCTCCATAGTAATCGCGCCGCCTGCATCGAGCGCAAGCTCCACCCCATCAAAGCCGGCATCCTTTGCAAGCTCGAAACACTTTTTGATGTCAGGCTCTGCAAAAGACCAGATACTAATACCTTTTTTCATTGAAATCCATCCTTCCGTTTTAATAAATTTTAATAAATCGGTGTGTTCTCATCAACACAAATTTCATCAAGACAGTATTTGCACTCAACAACACTTTCGCGGTTCAACCATTTCCCTCTCGTGAAATCAGGAAACTCTACCGGAGCTCCACCTTTTGCGATTGATGCCTCCGAAAGCGGAGCAATCGCCATCCACGTTGCCGTGTCATAGGCATCTATCGGTGTGTTCGTGCCGTTTTTGACAGCTTCAATAAATGCGCGGCAGACAAGCCAGTCCATACCTCCGTGACCGCCCTTTTCGCCGAGCGCAACATATTCTTTATGCAAAGGATGGTCATACTTTGCATACATCTCTTCTTCGTTGTTTTCTATCTCCTCTTCCATTCCCTCAAAGTAGACAACCTTTCTCTCTTCCGTGCACATACCCTTCGTTCCCCTCACAGTGAAATTCCTGCTGTAATAGGGTCGTGGTGCTGTTGTATCAAGACAGAGATGAATGGTTTCTCCTCCGGCACACGTGATAACAGTAGTAATTATATCGCCCTGCTTATACTCCATACCGGCGTACGGACTATCCTCACCAAGGATTCTTTTCGCCGCCTGTTTGAGTGCCCCTCCGCGCGATGCAAAAGAAGAAAGCGTCAGCATCTTATTGCCGCGGTTGATATTAAGCACCTTTGAAATCGGTCCCAGTTCGTGAGTGGGATACTGTTCGCAGTTTCTTTTTATATATGAATTTATTCTGTAATGCTTGTATTCTTCGTTTATACCCTCAAAAAGCTCACAGTCAGGCAAATAATGATGGTATCCACCCGCGCAATGCACGACATCCCCAAAAAGACCCTGACGCACTATATTCAGCGCCATCATTTCTCTGCGCCCATAGCAGCAGTTTTCAAGCATCATAAGCGGAGCGCCTGTTTTTTCGTATGTATCAACCAAATCATAGCATTCGCCAAGATCGAACGCACAGCCAACCTCTATGGCCGTATATTTTCCCGCCTTCATGGATTCTATCGCAAGAGCAGATCGCCCCTCCCAACACGCCATAATGAAAACCGCGTCAATCTCAGGGTTGTTTAAAATATCGCGATAGTCCGTCGTCATAGCCGGTGCAGGCAATCCTTTTCCCCGGATAATCTGGTTGGCCTTTTCCAGATGCGGGACATAGCTGTCGCAAACAGCCGTAATCTCAACATCCTTCATATCGCACAGACACTTTTCCAGAATGAATGTCCCTCTTCTTCCGAGTCCTATGTAACCTACTTTGATTTTTTCTTTCATAAACATTTCTCCTTGACACAACGTATAACTTATGCTATTGTCATTATAAGATAAACTTATTTGAGAATTCAATGCAAAAAGAGATGTAAAAAATATCATTTTGGATAGTTTACGGAGGAGCAATGTTAAAGATTAACGAAAATTTCCGCATTGACAACATTTCCGAGATTATTTTTGACAGAGTTTTTGACAAGAACTTTACATTCGAAGGCGAAGCTCACGATTTCTGGGAAATAGTCTTTGTTGTCCAAGGGAAAATTGAAGTTGTTGAAAACGAAAAAATTTATATTATGAGTGACGGCGACATCATTTTCCACGCACCTATGGAGTTCCATAAAATATGCTCTGCCGAAAACACACTCCCTCACGTCCTTAATATGAGCTTTACGGTTGAAGGAGCTCTTCCTCCAATGGTAAAAAACGGTATCTTCAATCTTAACCCCGAACAAAAATCCGAATACACAAAGCTTTTCAGGTTTGTAAAAAACGACCTTGTCGAAAATGAACATCCCGCTCCTTTCGCAATA
>JAFYPW010000065.1 GCA_017559985.1 Oscillospiraceae bacterium
GTTCGGTATCTGGGATATAGTGGATATACTCATAGTTGCATATATTGTTTACAAGCTCATTATCTTTTCTCGCAGAACAAACGCGGGACAAGTTGTGAAAGGTATTATTGTTCTGGTTGTTGTTGCGCAGATTTCAAGCCTTCTCGGTCTTAATTTGCTTAATTTTTTGCTTGTCAATGCGTTGCAGATCGGATTACTTGCTCTTGTTGTTCTGTTTCAGCCGGAGCTTCGCAAAGCTTTTGAGAAGATGGGAAGCAAAGGTTTTGTGCAGTTTTATTCGGGAGATCGTGAGACATCTCCGTCAGAGCTTGAAAGTGCCATTTTGCAGACGGTTGAAGCGTGTAAGAATCTTTCCTGGTCGAGGACCGGTGCACTTATTGTTTTTGAGCGCGAAATTCTTCTTTCAAATGTTGCCAAAACAGGTACATATATCGATTCTCGCGTTAATGCAGAACTCTTGAAGAATATTTTCTTTCCGAACTCTCCGCTTCACGACGGTGCGCTTATTGTCCAGAACGGCAGAGCTTCGGCAGCAGGATGTATGCTTCCGCTGTCTTCCAACACAAATCTTAGCAAAGAGCTTGGTATGAGGCACAGAGCAGGTGTCGGTATGAGTGAAAATTCTGATGCGGTAGTGGTTGTCGTTTCGGAGGAAACCGGCTCTGTTTCAGTCGCAATAGGAGGAATGCTGAAGAGGCATCTTGCGCCTGAAACACTTGAAAAGCTGCTCAGGAATGAGCTGATGCCAAAACAGGAAGAGTCAAAGCGCGAGAATCCGTTTTTCAGTTTCTTTTTCAAGAAAAAAGAAGATAGTGGGGAAAATTAAAGAAAGGAAGTCGCAATTGTTATGACGTGCTTGAAAAAATATGATGTTTTTACAAAAGCGATAGCTTTTCTTATTGCTTTTGTTCTTTGGTTATATGTTGTAAATTTCAATGACCTTACGAAAGATTACAAGATAAAAGATCTTTCTCCCGTTTTTGTAGGGCAGGAGCAGCTGAGTGCCTCTAAAAATCTTCTGATTGTCGGTGACTATTCGGTTGACATTGAGGTTTCAGGACAGAGAAGAGATATAATTTCTTTAAACCGATCCGACATAAAAGTGGAAGTTGATTTGTCAAAGGTTACCGGAGCAGGCACATATGAGTTGCCGTACACTGTAACGCTTCCGTCAACGGCATATACTCTTCGTGGGAAAAATCCTCAGCGCTTGTCGGTGAAGTTCGACGAGGAAGATTTCAATGTCGTTTCGGTAAAGGTGGTAACTGATGATATTGCGGCGGACGGATATGTCGTTGATAAGACAAATGTAAACTTCGTTCCCCGTGAGTTGAAGATTACCGGACTCCGGGAGGAAATTGACAAGGTTTCTTATGTTGAAGCGGTCATACCGCAAAAAAACGTTAAAGCGAATATTTCAGAAAAAGTTGCATACCGTTTTTTTGATGCAGACGGAAATCCCCTGAAAGAAATTTCGTCCATTCGTGCGGATTATGATGTTATTGATGTTGCAATCCCTGTTCTTAAAACAAAAGAGCTTCCGCTCTCTCTTGAAATCCAGGGTAGCGACAGCTTTAAGAAGTACGTAAATTATTCATTCTCACCCAAGACGATGCAAGTGGCAGGTGAGGAGAGCATTATCGGGCAGATGACAAGTCTTGTTGCGGGAACGATAAAAATATCAGACGTTTCATCGGGAATGAAAAAGACATTTACTGTGACACCGCCGGAAGGAATTCTGAATCTCAGCGGAGAGATCAATGCAACTGCTGAAATTTTCCTTGACGGGCTGAGTAAAAAAACAGTTAAAACAACTTTGATTGAACTGATAAATACTTATACGCTTCCGTCCGGTTATAAAATAAAACCGGTCACAACAAGCTTGAACGTTGATATTCTCGGAACAGACGAAGTTTTAAAAACTGTTGACAGTTCAAATGTCCGTGCCGTTGCAGACTTGCAGTCAACCGTGTTAAGCCGCGGAACACACCCGATAAATGTTTCTATTGTTGTTGATGGGGCAAAGGAGACTGCGGTGGCAAATGCAGAAGATTATATTATTTATGTTGAGGTAAACTGACCTCTTAATAAAAGAAAAACCGGGGGAAATGTTATGGTAAAAAGTATGACCGGATACGGCCGCGCATCTGAAACACTGCATATGCGCGGAATAACCGTTGAGGTAAAGAGCGTAAATCACAGATATCTTGATTGTACGGTAAAAACAGCCCGTGCATATGCTTTTCTCGATGAAACAGTAAAAACAACACTTTCGGGGTTTATTGCGCGAGGAAAGACCGATGTTTTCATAACAATTGATAACACGGAGTCCGAGAAGGTGAACATAAAGCTCAACGAACCGTTGCTTCGTGGCTATCTTGAAGTTTACGAAAGATTGAACGACGAGTTTGCTTTAAGCGGAACGATGTCTGCGTCTGAGGCAATAAGAATTCCTGAGGTGCTTACGGTTGAGAAGGAAGAAGCTGACGCCGAAGAGCTTACAGCCGACGTAGTCGAAGTACTTATAAAAGCACTTGAAGCGCAGGCTGAAATGAGGACAAAAGAAGGTATGCGTCTTTCGGAAGATATTCTTTCAAGACTGGCATACATTGAAAAACTTGCTGCGACGGTCGAAGAGCGTTCTCCGAAATGTGTTGAAGAATACAGAGAAAAGCTTGAAGCTCGTATGAAAGAAGTTCTTGAATCTGTTTCCGTTGATCCGCAGCGTATTCTTACAGAGGCTGCTATATTTGCTGACAAGATCGCAGTTGATGAAGAGACTGTCCGTCTGCACAGCCATATTGCACAATTTCGTGAGATGCTCAGGACCGGCGGTCCGATAGGGCGAAAGCTTGATTTTCTTGTTCAGGAGCTCAACCGTGAGGTCAACACAATCGGTTCAAAGGCGAATGATCTTGAAATTACTTCTACCGTCGTTGATATAAAAGCGGAAATTGAGAAAATACGCGAGCAGGTACAGAATATAGAGTAGAGGAGAGTTTTGTTTGAAACTTGTAAATATCGGCTTTGGAAATATGGTCTCATCAAGCCGCATAATAACCGTTGTCAGTCCTGATTCTGCACCGATCAAACGACTGGTGCAAGAAGCGAAAGAGCGCGGAATGCTCATTGATGCTTCTTATGGCAGACGGACGCGTGCCGTTATAATTATGGATAGTGACCACGTAATACTTTCAGCAATCCTTCCTGTTTCAATTGCAAGCCGTGTCAATGGCAAGGATGCACCTGAAACGCAGGATGAAATACAGTTATAAATAATTTTTGGAGGAAACCGTTATGATGTTATATCCCGCAATGAGTGAGCTTTTAAAGGAAGTTAACGGAAGATATCTGCTCGTTAACCTTACAGCTCGCCGCGCAAGAGAAATTTCTGAATATTCAGAAGAAAACCAGATTGAGCTTTCTGAAAAACCTGTAAGCCTTGCTGTTGGAGAAATTGCAGAAGGAAAGCTTACGGCAACGCCTGTTGAAGACTGACATCCTCGGAGGTTGTTGAATTGGAGATGGAGAAGCTTGCGGCATATGTTGCGGTTGAAGCGGCAACGTATGCTATCGATAAGCCGTATGAATATCTGATACCGGATAAGCTCCGTGCCGACGTTGTGCCCGGAGTAAGGGTTCGTGTTGGCTTCGGACGAGGGAACCGCAAGACGGAAGGCATTGTTCTGGGGGTTCATCCGTTCCGCTTCGACAAGCAGAAACTCAAATCCATAACAGAGGTTCTTGATACGTCTCCTGTGCTTGATGACAATCTCCTGTCTCTCGCACTCAGGTTGCGGGACCAATGCTTTTGTACGCTGTTTGATGTTGCAAAGGTTATGCTTCCGTCAGGTGTCTGGCATAAGTTCGAAATCGTATATACTGCAGCAGAGGGTGTTTCGCCCAACGACGCGGAGAGAATAGCAGGGAAGTATGAGTCCGGCAAAGAAATAGCTGACTTGATTTTTTCTGCAAAACAGCCTGTGAAGAAGAGCGAACTTTTGGCTTTGTTTGACAAAGCAGCAGTTGAGAAAGTTGTTTCGCTTCTCGTGTCATCAGGCGTTGTGACAACATCTGAATATATAATCCAGAAAATATCGGACAAGACAGAACGGCTTGTCCGAATTGGTGTGTCAAAAGAGAAAATATCAGAATATATTTCATTGAAAAAACCGAAAGCTTCTGTTGTTGAAGCTCTTGATATGCTTCTGACACTCCGGGCCGTTTCTGTTAAAGACCTCACGTATTTTACGGGGGTCAGTGTTTCTCAGCTCAATACTTTAAAGAAAAACGGAATTGTGTATTTTGAGAGCTCTGAAATATACAGACGTCCCCGACCGACTCTTGCAAACGGCAGGCGTGAGATTGTTTTAAACAAACAGCAGGAAGCCGTCTTTCGCGGTGTTTCATCGCATTTTGGCAAATCAGCTGCCTGTTCGCTTCTTTACGGAGTTACTGGAAGTGGAAAGACTCTCGTCTATTTTAAACTCATTGAAAGAGTTATATCACTCGGAAAAACAGCAATTCTTCTCGTTCCTGAAATATCACTTACCCCGCAGCTTTTAGAACAGGTATATTCTTATTTCGGAGAACGGACTGCCGTTATGCACAGTGCTCTTTCTGTCGGTGAGCGTTATGACGAATGGAAGAGGATAAAACGCGGTGAGGTTGACGTTGTTGTAGGAACGCGCTCCGCCGTCTTTTCGCCGCTTAAAAATATTGGTATAATTATTCTCGACGAAGAACAGGAGGATACATACAAATCCTCTCAGTCACCGAGATATCACGCGCGCGACGTGGCAAAATACAGGTGTGTTGCGGACGGAGCACATCTTCTCCTTGGTTCTGCAACGCCGTCCGTTGAAAGTATGTATTTTGCAAAAGAAGGTAAGTATAATCTTTACACCTTAACGGAAAGATTTAACGAACAACCGCTTCCGCAAGTTATTGTATCTGATTTGCGAAAATCACTTCGCTCGGGCAACGATAAGGTTATAGGACGAGAGCTTTATGAAGAGCTGTCAAAAAACATACAGGCAGGGGAGCAGAGCATACTTTTCCTCAATCGGCGCGGCGCAAGTAAATATGTTGTTTGCGACGATTGTGCGGAGGTTGCACAGTGTCCGAACTGTTCCGTGCCTCTTGTCTATCACTCGAAAAACGGCAGACTGATGTGTCATCATTGCGGACATTCGGAAAAAGTTTCGGACAGGTGCATACAATGTGGTGGTCGGTTGCGGTTTGTCGGTTTCGGAACACAGCGTGTCGAGAGTGAGCTTTCCGAGCTTTTCCCGGGTGTTGAAGTCGTTCGCATGGATATGGATACAACTTCCGCAAAAGCATCACACGAAAAGCTTTTAAATAAATTTAGAGATGAAAAAATACCGATTCTTCTCGGTACACAGATGATAACAAAAGGTCTCGATTTTGAAAACGTGACTCTTGTAGGTGTTCTTTCTGCTGATCAGGCAATTTTCAACGAAAACTATAAGGCGGCAGAAAATGCGTTTTCACTTATTACACAGGTCGTCGGGCGCTCGGGTCGCGGCAAGAAGACGGGGCGCGCCGTTATTCAGACGTATTCACCGAAGAATGCGCTTATAGAGGCTGCCGCAAAACAGGATTTTGATAAATTTTATGAAAATGAAATTATTCTTCGCAAGGCCCGTGGTCTGCCTCCGTTTTCGGATTTCTTTACGCTTGCGGTTGTTGCCGAAAGCGAGCTTGATGCATACAATTCGGCTCTTAAAGTTTCCGAGAAGCTTAAAACAGCGCTCTCGGTGGATTATACGGATATAAAAGCGAGAGTTCTGGGACCGACACCTACTGCTATTGTCAAGTTGAACAATAAGTTCAGGTATAAGGTAAGCATATGCACGGAAAACAACAGGCGTTTGAGAGATATGGTTTCGCGTGTCATCCGTGATTTTATGAAGGATAAACAAAACAAGGGACAGAGTATCATACCGGACATAAATACAACTGATTTTTAGGAGATAAAACTATGGCTTTAAGAAATATTGTTAAAGAGGGAGACCCGGTTTTAAGAAAAACCTGCCGTGAGGTTACAGAGTTCAACGAACGGCTTCACGTTTTGCTTGATGATATGGCGGAAACACTCATTCATGCAAACGGCGCAGGACTTGCAGCACCTCAGGTTGGTGTGCTCAAACGCGTAGCAATCGTGAGCGTTGATGATGATTATTTCGAGCTCGTAAATCCCGTTATCATAAAAACCGAGGGTGAGGAAATTTCGCCCGAGGGATGCCTCAGTGTTCCGGATATATACGGAACTGTAAACCGTCCGTACAAAGTTACGGTAAAAGCTTTTGACAGATTCGGTAAGGAATTCACTGCTTCAGGCAAAGGGTTGCTTGCGCGTGCGTTCTGCCACGAGATAGACCACCTTGACGGTATTCTTTTCAAGGATAAGGTTATAGAATATTGCGATATAAAATAAGTCTATTTTTTCCCGAAAGGAAACAATTTATGAAGATTTTATATATGGGTACGCCGGACTTTGCGGTCCTTCCACTGCAAAAGCTTATGGAAGCAGGACATGAGATTGTCGGCGTCGTAACGCGTGAAGATAAACCGAAAGGGCGCGGAATGAAAGTAATTATGACGCCTGTAAAGGAATTTGCCATCACACGGGGAGTTCCGGTTTTTCAGCCGACAACTCTTAAAAATGACGCAATTTCGGATATTCTTAGCGAGCTCAAACCCGATATTATAGTTGTTGTTGCGTATGGGAAGATTTTGCCGAAGTACGTTCTTGATTTTCCGGAATACGGCTGCGTAAATCTTCACGGTTCGTTGCTTCCGAAATATCGTGGCAGTGCGCCTGTTCAGCATGCTGTCCTCAACGGAGATAAGCTTTCCGGAGTTACGACAATGCTTATGAATGAAGGTCTTGATACGGGCGACATTCTTTTTAAAGCAGAAGTTGTGATTGATGAAGATGACACGTCGGAAAGCCTTTTTGATAAGCTTTCGGTCGTTGGCGCAGAGCTTCTGGTTGATACGGTAAAAGCAATTTCTGAGGGTAACGTTTGTCCGGTACCGCAAAACGACGATGAAGCAACATATGCACCGCCGATTCTGAAAGAAAATGCAAAGGTTTCGTGGGCGGAGACTTCGGAAAAAATTATCAACCTTATCAGAGGCAGTTTTTCGTGGCCTATTGCATATACGGATAGCGAAATAGGAAGAATTAAAATATATAAAGCCGCAAAAGGCACAGGAAAAGGCGATGCGGGCAAAGTTCTCGGCCTTACTGATGACGGTCTTGAAGTAGCAACGGCAGACGGAAGCATTGTGATTTCGCTTTTTCAGGTGGAAAGCGGAAAACGTATGTCTCCCGTGGATTATTTCAGAGGGCATCCGCGGATTGACGGAACATTTTTTGACTGAAATTTGAGGTGAAATTATGGGCTTTGGCTATTTTTATGGAATTGATATGACCTATATTGTTTTGGTGCTTCCGGCAGTTGTTTTTGCACTTATTATGCAGTCGAGAGTCGCAAGTGTATTTTCCAAGTATTCTGCATATGGCATTTCACCGGGAATGACGGGTGCCGAGGTCGCAAGACGTATGCTTTCGGCATTCGGGATATATGATGTGGCGATTGAACGCGTGCAGGGAAATCTTACAGACCATTTTGATCCGAAAAAGAAGGTCATCCGCCTGTCTGATTCTGTTTACGATTCCGCATCCGTTGCAGCGGCAGGTGTGGCGGCTCATGAATGTGGTCATGCTATGCAATATCAGGTGGGGTATGGACCGATTAAGCTTCGCAATGCCATAATCCCCGCTTGCAGAATCGGATCCTCCTTGTCAGTACCAATGATTCTACTCGGCTTTCTTTTTTCAACACAATATCTTGTAAATCTCGGAATAGTATTTTTTGCACTTGCAACCGTGTTTCAGCTTATAACGCTTCCTGTTGAGTTCAATGCATCACGCAGAGCACTCGTTACACTTGAAAGTTCCCATATTCTGAGTGAAAAAGAAAATGCAGCGGCGAAAAAGGTGCTTTCAGCGGCGGCGATGACATATGTTGCTGCTCTCGCAGTTTCTTTAATGCAGCTTTTAAGACTTATTCTCATATTCGGCGGAAGAGGAAGGCGAAATAATTGAAAAAGAAAGACGCAAGAGATGTTGCAATTTCCGCGATAACAGCTTTCAGAAAGCGTAATGCCTGGTCGGACGGCTTTTTGAGAAATGAAATCCGTGCAAACGGACTGAGTCCGAGAGATGCGGCGCTTGCAACAGCTATCGCAAACGGAGTATTGCAGAATTCGTTGCTTTTGAATTTTTATATTTCAAAGTTTTCATCTGTTAAGTTCAATAAAATTTCCCCCGGAATAATTGATATTTTACAAATGGCGGCATATCAGATTCTCTTTCTTGACAGGGTTCCCGATTCAGCTGCGGTCAATGATGCAGTAAACCGTGCAAAAAGAAATAATCCGCGCGCCGCAGGTTTTGTAAACGCGATTACACGAAAAATATCGGGCCAAAAGGATAATTTACCTGAAATTCCCGGAAATGCAGAAGAAATCTTGTCGGTTAAATATAGCCACCCACTTGATTTGGTAAAAAGACTTCTGGCTGAATATGGGCTTAAAAAAACAGAGGACATACTAGTTGCAAACAATGCCGGAGCAAAGGCTACGGCAAGGGTCAATACATTAAAAACCTCAAAAGAAGAGCTTCTGTCTTCGTACAGTGAAATGTTTACCTCCTCAAATTACACGATTCCTGACTCGGTTTGTGTAAACTTTTCCGGCAGCATAGAAAACAGTGATGCGCATAGAGACGGATTATTCCACATCCAGGATATTTCCAGTCAGCTTGCCGCACTTACACTTTCTCCCCGAAAAGGTATGAGAGTGCTTGATGCATGTGCTGCACCGGGCGGTAAGTCGTTTCTTCTTGCCGAGCTTATGGAAAACGAAGGAGAGCTTGTTTCGTGTGATATACACGAGCATAAGCTTTCGCTTATTTCAAATGGCGCAAAAAGGCTTGGAATAAATATAATCAGTCCGACATTGTGTGATGCCACGGAATATAAAAATGAATATGAAAAATATTTTGATTGTGTTCTTGCAGATGTTCCGTGTTCGGGGCTTGGAATCATCAGAAAAAAGCCTGATATAAGATATAAAAATATGTCAGAAACAGAAAACCTTCCCGAAATACAGCTTGAAATCTTAAAGAACGTTTCCCGATACGTCAAACCGGGAGGTGCGCTTCTGTATTCTACGTGCACGATTCTTTCCTGTGAAAACAGTGATGTAGTATCAAAGTTTCTTACGGAAAACAAAGAGTTTTCAGAAGATTGTCAGTCCTTTGACATACCGCATATAAAAAATGAACACGGCATAACACTTTTGCCATCCATTGGTGACACAGATGGATTTTATATCTGCAAACTCAGGAGGAACAAATGATAGATATCCGCTCTATGAGCCTTGATGAGCTGACAAAGTACATACTCTCAATCGGAGAACCAAAATACAGAGCAGGACAGGTCTTTTCCTGGCTCCACCGCGGTATATCGGATTTTGAAGAAATGAGCAACATCCCGAAAGGTTTACGCGAAAAACTTTCGATGGAATGTGAGCTTAATACCGCAACGGTTGTGCGTCGTCAGATTTCAAAAAGCGACGGAACAAGAAAATACCTCCTCAAATTTTCTGACGGCAACTGTGTTGAGGCTGTTTTTATGAAATATAACCACGGCAACACGGTTTGTATCTCCACGCAGGTTGGTTGTCGGATGGGATGTGTTTTTTGTGCTTCAACAAAAAACGGTCTTGTCAGAAACCTCTTGCCCTCGGAAATGCTCGCCGAACTTTTTGAGATTATTAAAGACACGGGTGAGACCGTTTCAAATATCGTTCTTATGGGAACGGGAGAGCCCCTTGATAACTATGACAATGTCATAAAATTTCTTCATCTGGTAAACGACGAGAGAGGGCTGAATATCGGTATGCGCCACATCTCGCTTTCAACGTGCGGACTCTGTGACAAAATCGAAAAGCTTTCTTCGGAGAATCTTCCGATAACATTATCCGTATCTTTGCACGCGCCCACCGATGAGGCGAGAAGCGCAATTATGCCGGTAAATAAAGCTTACGGTGTACGGCGGCTTATTGGTGAGTGTAAAGCATATTTTGCAAAAACATCACGCCGTATCTCTTTTGAATATACTATGATTTCAGGTCATACAGATACGATGCAGCGAGCAGAGGAGCTCTCGGAGCTTTTGCGGGGGTTTCCGTGCCACGTAAACCTTATTCCGCTTAACAAAATAAGCGAGGAAAGCCTTCTTCCCAGTTCAAATGAACAAATTTTAAAATTCAAGGCACATCTTGAAAAAAACGGTATTGCCGTTACGGTAAGGCGGAGTCTCGGCGCGGATATTGATGCCGCGTGCGGACAGCTTCGTCAGAACTACATTTCATAAACAAAATTCGGCTAAATCGTCAGCCGGAATGACGATGCTGCTTATCGGGCAGTGGTTGGAGAGAAAAATATGTTTGCTTGGGGACAATCCGATATCGGTAAAGCAAGAAAGGATAATCAGGACTCGTTTGCATACAGTGTGTCCGATGCCAAAAAGCTCACATTTGCCGTGGTTTGCGACGGTATGGGCGGCGCGGCAGCGGGGAATATTGCAAGTCAGATTGCCATTGAAGAGTTTACACAGTGCATCCGCGAGGTTGATTCTAAAAACCTTTCAAACGACCAGCTTTTAACTCTACTTGAAACAGCGGTAAACAACGCAAATGAAGCCGTTCACAGCTACGCACAGCAAAAACGCGAGCTGCACGGAATGGGAACGACGCTTGTCGGTGTCGTTGCAACACCGTCAAAGGTTGCAGTTGTGAATATCGGCGACAGTCGGGCGTATAAAATAACATCCGACGGCATAACAAAAATCACCCGAGACCATTCGCTTGTTGAGGATATGGTCAGGATGGGTGAGCTTACCGATGAGCAGGCTCGCGAGCACCCCGGAAAAAACCTCATCACAAGAGCGGTCGGAACAGACAGGACGGTCACGGGAGACGTTTTCTTTCCTGATCTTCATCAGGGCGACTATATTCTTCTTTGTTCTGACGGACTTTCAAACCTCGTAACGGAACAGGAAATATTGTATGAGGTTATTTACGGCGGAGAAAAATCAGATTGCTGTAACAGATTGATTGACATAGCAAACAACAGAGGCGGATTTGATAACATAACTGTTGTTTTGCTTGCGTTTTAATAAAGGGGGAGAGAATCGTGAACGATAAGTACATAGGAAAACTTCTTGATAACAGATACGAAATACTTGAAGTGATAGGAACAGGCGGTATGGCGGTTGTTTACAAGGCGCTCTGCCATAGGCTCAACCGTTTTGTTGCCGTAAAGATACTTAAAGACGAGTATGCCAAGGACGAGGAGTTCAGAAACAGATTCCACGCCGAAAGCCATGCCGTAGCTATGCTCTCACACCCCAATATAGTTGCGGTTTATGACGTTTCCAGGTCAAACTCCATAGAGTATATAGTAATGGAGCTTATAGACGGAATGTCGCTTAAAGAGTATATGCAGAGAAGAGGAGAGCTCACACAGAAAGAAGCTATTCACTTTATAACACAGATACTCAAAGCTCTTTCACACGCACATTCAAAGGGCATCATACATAGAGATATTAAACCACATAACATAATGCTTCTCCGTGACAGTACGGTGAAGGTTGCGGATTTTGGTATTGCAAGGCTTGAATCTTCCCAGAAAACGGTTACGAGAGAGGCTTTTGGTTCGGTTCATTATATAGCACCGGAGCAGGCAAAAGGAAGCCACATAGATTGCAGAGCGGATATATATTCTACCGGCGTTATGTTTTATGAAATGCTGACCGGCAGGCTCCCGTACGAGGGAGATACACCTGTTTCGATCGCAATTCAGCACATAAATTCACTTCCGTTAAGTCCTCGCGAAATCAATCCTGAGATTCCGGAAGCACTTGAAAAGATTACAATGAAGGCAATGGCGCCGAATCTCGCAAAGAGATATTCTTCAACGGATGAAATGATTTCCGATATTGAAGAATACAGAAAAAATCCTGATGTTGATATTGCATACGAGCCGCCTGTAAAGCCGGGCGAAGACGACCTTTCGGCAACAAAGCCCATAAAGCTTGTTTCGGAAGAAGATATTGAAATTGAAGAAGATGAGCCGGAGAACAACCTTCTTGCAAAGCTTCCGCTTATTGCAACGGTTGCGGCTGCTTTGGTTTTCGTTATTGGTGTATTCTCGCTTGTTGGCGCGCTGTTTGATTCGGGAAGCTCTTCAAAAGACCTCATAACACCGGATGTCTTGGGTATGACGATTGAAGAAGCTCTCAGAGAATATGAAGACTTTGAAATAATCGAGACAGACGGAGATGCAAGGGAATACAGCGATAAATATGAAGAGGGCGAGATTATAAAGCAACGCCCGCAGGCAGAAGAAAACAATTCAACCGGGAAAATATATGTAACCGTAAGCAAGGGAAAGCGTGAGGAAGAGATTGCCTTGCGTGACCTTACGAATATGAGCGAGGAGCAGGCTAAAATCGTTCTTCAAAGGGATGGACTCACCTATACTGTTGAAACCGAAAACTCAGACGAGATTGAAGCGGGATATGTTATAAAAACCGACCCGAAAGAAGGCGTGTCCGTATCTTCCGGGGATGCTATTACAATTTATGTAAGCCTTGGCAAAGAAGTCAAGGAAGTTGCTGTTCCGAAAATAACCGGACTTACGGAAGAAAAAGCCATAGAAGCACTTTCTGAAGTTAAGCTCAATAAGGGCAGTGTCGGCTACGAAAACAGCGATACGGTCCAGAAGGGTTATGTTATAAGGCAGGATGTTGCAGTCGGCGAAAAGCGCGCCGAAGGGACGAGTGTCGGCTTCACGGTAAGTAACGGTCCGAAGAAATCCGAGGTTTCGGAGAATAAACCGCCGGTAGGAAGTTCAACAGGAGAGGAAACTAAACCTCCGGTTACGGATAATAAGATAAAAATAACAAGAACTATAAGATTACCATCCGAGCCTGACAGTTTCACCGTTAAGATCACGGTAAACGGGGAAACACAGTATGAAAGTAAGCATAAGGGGACAGACGGCTCTGTCGATGTATCTTTGAAAGGAAACGGAACTTCAACGGTCTGTGTTTACATCAACGATGTCCTCAGGCAGGAAATACCGATTACGTTTCAGTAAGAATTATGAACGAAATTAAAACAGGAAGAATACTTAAAGGCATCGGTGGGTTTTATTATGTAGATACAGATATCGGCATAGTAACCTGCCGTGCCAGAGGAAAGCTCAGAAAGCTTGGGGAAACTCCTTACGTGGGCGATAGTGTGAACATAAGCGTTCACAACGACATGACGGGATATATTCTTGAAATCAATGAGCGGAAGAATGTTATGATTCGTCCTCCGATTGCAAACATAGATATGATTGCAATCATCGTTTCAAAGGCACCACCCTGTACCGATACATATTTCATAGACCGCATTGCTGCGATGGCGACAAAAAAAGGGATTGAAGTATGTATAGTCATCAACAAGTGTGATGAGGATATCGGACAAGAGTTGTTTGATATTTATAACAGCACAGGAATATCGGTTTTCAGAGTAAGTGCAAAAAACAAAGAAGGTCTGGATGAATTCAAAGCTCATCTTGCCGGGAAATTGACGGCTCTGACAGGAAATTCCGGGGTTGGCAAATCAACGCTTATAAATGCTGTCTTGCCCTCCGTGACGCTTCAAACCGGAGAAATCAACGAAAAAATCGGTCGTGGAAGGCACACCACCCGTCAGGTCGAAATTTTAAAGGCTTCCGAAGATATGTGGATAGCTGATACACCGGGTTTTTCAGCTTTTGATATCACAGCAAAAGAAGAGATAACAAAGGAAAACTTAAAGACATTGTTCCCTGATTTTTTCGAGTTTGAAAACGATTGTCAGTACATCGGTTGCTCTCATATAAACACATCCGGTTGCGCGGTTATTGATGCTGTAAATCGCGGTGATATCCGGGCCTCGAGATATGAAAGCTACAAAAAGATGTTTTCCGAAATTGAGGAAACTCCAAAATATAAAAGGTGACATTATGCAGAAAAAGTATAAATACAGAGCGTTTGGGTATGCCGGAAAACTTCTCCTCTGCCAGATAATTTCATTTCTGGCCACGTTCATATTAATGAACATTTTTAACTTCCTCATTCCGCAGAAGGCACCGGTTTTAAGCTTTCTGTGCGGAATTGTGATATTTGGATTTATAACATATTGCGAAGCATGGGGAAGAGGTGAAGGAGACAGCAACAGAGTAAAGATCGGAATTTTCAAAGAAAATAAGCTGTTTGGCTTGCTTGCCGGTTTCCTTGCTGCAATACCGTCGTTTTTAATTGCAGTTCCGGCTTTTCTTGCAGAATCGGGAACAGCATCCTTTTATTCCGTCTTCGATTATGATTTGTTTACAATGGTTAACCGTATGTGGCAGCTTCCGTTTTCGGTACTCTTCACTTACGTAAACAAAACACCCGCACTCAATTTTGTTTTCCCGCTCTTTGTTCCGTTTATTTCGGGAATCGGGTATTTTCTCGGTTTTGAAGGCATTTCAATAAAACAAAATCTCCTTTATAAACACGAGTCCAAATAAAAACATATTTACAGAACTCACTCCATAAATTTTAATTGGGGTGGTTTTGTTGAAAATCAAAGTTTTTTCTTATGCTGTTGCGCTCGTTATGTTCTGCTCTTCGCTGTTTGCTTTATACCTCTTAAAAAGAGACGAGAACACAACGGAAGCGATGATGACGTTTGACGGCTTTAAAACTGTAATTATTGACGCCGGACACGGCGGAGAAGACGGAGGAGCTGTCGGTGTATCTTCCGTTCTCGAAAAAGAGCTGAATCTTGAAATTTCAAACAGATTTGAAAATCTTCTTAATCTTTTTGGCATCAATACTGGAATGATAAGACGCGATGACCTTTCACTTGGTAATGAAAGAGCTTCTTTAAGGCAAAAAAAGGCTGCGGACATTAAAAAAAGAGTTGAGCTTGTAAATAACATACCTGATTCTGTCCTTATAAGTATACATCAGAATTCTTTCCCGCAGGACAGCTCGTGCAAGGGTGCACAGGTGTTTTTTTCTGATTATAATGCGGAAAGTCGGCCTCTTGCGGAGATTATTCAGGATACACTGAAAGAAACACTTGACAAATCAAACACCAGGAAAAGTAAGCCGGCTGATAAATCTATATACATTCTCAATAATGTAAAATGTCCTGCGGTGCTAGTTGAATGTGGTTTTTTGACTAATCCACAGGAGGCAAAGCTGCTTTGCGACGATGGCTATCAGAAGAAAATAGCTGTTTGTCTTGCAGGTGCGCTTGTTAAAAATTCAGTTTAGAAAAGAAGTGAAGCTATGAAACAGAAGACAATTTTTGTTTGCAACGAATGTGGAAACGAAACGCCGAAATGGAGCGGGAAATGCTTTTCCTGCGGCGCGTGGAACTCGCTTACTGAGGTGACTGTTTCTGCAAAAAAGGCGCAAACAAGAGAGACTACTGCTTCGGATAGGAGCGGGGCGCTTACAAAAATAACCGAAATTGATGTTTGCGACGAGCTTCGCTTCGATACCGGGATGGAGGAGCTTAACAGAGTTCTTGGCGGCGGCGCTGTGCACGGATCTCTCGTGCTTGTGGGTGGCGAACCCGGAATCGGAAAATCTACGATTCTGCTTCAGATTTGTTCGGAGCTGTGCAAAGCTTCGAAAGTTCTTTATATATCCGGAGAAGAATCTCCGCGCCAATTAAAGCTTCGTGCCGACCGTCTTGAAGTAAATCCCGAAAACCTGTATGTGTATGCGGGAACGGACATTGACGATATTATGGCGACAACAGAGCGTGTTTCTCCGCAGATTATGATAGTCGATTCAATACAGACAATATTTAAAAGTGACTTGCCGTCAACTCCGGGAAGTGTTTCGCAGGTGCGTGAGTGCACAATGGCTCTTATGGAGCTTGCGAAAGGAAAAAACATAACGGTTTTTGTTGTCGGTCACGTAAACAAAGACGGTTATATTGCGGGCCCGAAGGTTCTGGAGCATATGGTAGACAGCGTCCTCTATTTTGAGGGCGACAGAAATATGTCATACAGAATACTTCGTGCAGCGAAAAACAGGTTTGGCTCGACGAATGAAATAGGCGTGTTTGAGATGTGCGATAAAGGTCTTCGTGAGGTTAAAAACCCCTCTGCGGCTTTACTTGAAGGACGGCCGACGGAAGTTCCCGGAACCTGTGTTGCCTGTGTTATGGAGGGCACAAGACCGATACTTGCAGAAATTCAGGCACTTATAACAACCACCGCTTACGGAACTGCACGTCGTATGAGCTCGGGTCTTGACTATAACCGTTCTGCACTTCTGCTTGCCGTTTTAGAAAAACGCGCAGGGTTTAAGATGGGGAATTATGATGCTTATATAAACGTGGTTGGCGGTCTTAAAATTGAAGAGACCTCATCAGACCTTCCGACCTTACTTGCTGTTGCATCGGCCTGTAAAGACAAGGCGCTTCCGGCAGATATAGCAGCCTTCGGCGAAATAGGACTTACCGGAGAAATAAGGTCTGTTTCTTCGCCGCAGCTGAGACTGAACGAAATTAAGCGCCTCGGCTTCAAACGCTGCATTATGCCTAAGCAAAATTATAACGATGTGACTGTTCCTGACGGACTGGATGTTATGTTTGCGAGAAATCTTGCAGAGGCGATTGCAGCATTATTGTGATATAAAGCTACAATTTAACAAAAAAACCAATATCCCGATTGACTTTATCGCTCAATCGGGATATTATATATATAGTGGATTTTTATACACATATGTATTTGGAGGATGAAATATGAGCAGAACGGCTGCAAGAGAAGTCGCGGTCCATATTGTTTATGATTATGGCTTCAACAACGAAATTGGCGCAGAGTCTCTCGGTCATTTTCTCAGCGAAGAATTTGCCGACAGTATATCTGCGGATACCGATATATATTCACAGGTTGGCAGAGATCAGCATCTCTACATCACGGGCATAGTAAACGGTGTTGCTTCAAAGCGCGAGGAAATAGATGCGCTTATTACAAAATATTCCGTTGGTTGGAAAATCAACAGAATATCGCGCATTGCAATGGCAATTATGCGAGTTGCCGTTTATGAAATAAAATACATCGAAGATGTATCTGAAAAAATCGCGATCAATGAAGCTGTGGAAATTGCGAAGAAATACGACACGGCAGAAACTGTTTCTTTTATTAACGGAATTCTCGGAAGTATCGTAAGAGAAGGATAGGTATTCTTTATGGCTCACATTTGCACGATCAGCGAGCTGAATAACTATATAAAAACAATGTTTGATGCAAACCCTGCTATGACAGGTGTTTATGTAAAGGGTGAAATATCAAACTATAAGTTCCATTCGTCCGGGCATCACTATATGACACTTAAAGACGAAAACTCCGTTATTCGTGCCGTGATGTTCAAATATGATGCAACAAAGCTTAAATTCCGTCCTGAGAGCGGGATGAAGGTTATTGCAAAAGGAAGAGTCAGTGTTTTTCCGAGGGACGGACAATATCAGCTCTATATAACCGATATGATGCCCGACGGCGTAGGTGCTCTTTATGTAGCCTTTGAACAGCTTAAAAAGAAGCTTTCCGCCGAAGGCTTGTTTGATTCAGCACATAAGAAACCACTTCCGAAATATCCGGAGAAAATAGCGGTTGTTACTTCGCCCACGGGTGCGGCAGTCCGCGATATTCTCAGAATTTTAAAGGCGAGATATCCGCTTTCTGATGTTGTGGTTTGTCCCGTGCTTGTTCAGGGACCCGATGCTCCGGAGGATATAGCACAAATGATATCATACATCAACCTCCATTCACTTGCCGATCTGATAATCACAGGTCGCGGTGGCGGCTCAATCGAAGACCTCTGGGGTTTTAACGATGAGAGAGTTGCGAGAGCTGTTTTTGCATCTGAGATACCTGTTATTTCGGCTGTCGGACACGAACCTGATGTTACAATTTCAGATTTTGTTGCTGATGTAAGAGCGGCCACGCCGTCAAACGCTGCTGAAATAGCAGTGCCCGATATGTCCGAAATCAAACGCAGAATCAAGGACTGCGGGATGAGAATGGAAACTTCTCTTATATCAAAGCTGGGAATATATAAAGAAAAACTCAAAAACATCTCTGCCAAAAATGTAATGAAGAGTCCCGAGATTTTCTTTCAGGAAAGGAAAATGACGCTTGTTTTCCTGTCTGAAAAGCTTTCCAATTGCACAACACGGATACTTTCAAAACAGAGAGAACGATTTACGGGATATGTTGCGGCACTTGATGCTATGAGCCCGCTCAAAGTTTTGTCAAGAGGTTATTCCATAACCTCTGATGAGAGCGGAAAAATAATAAAAAAGGTATCAGAGGTTTCTTCCGGCACAAAGCTTGGCATCCGACTTGAAGACGGAAGTATAAATTGTACTGTTGATTAAAGGAGAAGGAAAATGTCTGAAAAGAAGAGTTTTGAAGAATCCATTACCAGACTCGAAGAAGTAGTAAAGCTTTTAGAACGCGGAGATGCGCCACTCGACAGTGCGCTTGCTCTTTTTGAAGAGGGAACCGCTCTTATTAAAACCTGCTCAAAAATGCTCGATGACGCAGAACAGAAGGTAACAATTCTTTCAAAGGGTGATACCCCTTCCGAAACTCCGTTTGACAGGGAGGGCATAAAGGAATGACACACAACGAGCGTTTTTTGGACTATCAGACAGAAATCAATGCTGCACTTGATGCGGCAATACCACACAGTGAATGTTTGTATTCAAAAGTTTTTGATTCGATGCGTTATAGTCTGAACGCCGGAGGGAAACGGCTTCGTCCGCTCTTTGTCCTCGAATTCTCAAAAATGTTTGGTGTTTTCCGCGAAGACGCGATGCCGTTTGCAGTGGCTCTTGAAATGATACACACATATTCGCTTATCCACGACGACCTTCCGTGTATGGATGACGATGATTTGAGGCGCGGAAAACCGACAAACCATAAAAAATTCGGCGAAGCAACGGCGGTACTTGCCGGAGATGCGCTTTTAAACCGTGCGTTTGAGCACATCCTTACACACAGCAAATTCAGCTCTGATATTACTCTGGATGCATTAAAATGTCTTTCCGAGGCTTCGGGAGCTGACGGTATGATCGGCGGTCAGATAATCGATATGGAGGGCGAAGAAAGAGCTCTCGATATTGACGAAATAAAGGCTTTGCAGAATTTAAAAACAGGCGCCCTTTTCAAGGCAAGTGTTTTAATTGGCTGCATACTCGGCAAAGCATCGGAAGAGATGTCAGAAAAAGCTGAAAAGTTTGCAGAAAAGCTGGGACTTGCTTTTCAGATAAAAGACGACCTTCTCAATGTTGAAGGCTCGGCCGAGCTTATGGGAAAAGATGTCGGAAACGACGAAAGAAGCGGCAAATCAACCTTTGTAAAGCTTCTTGGCATTGATGAATGCAAGAAGATGGTAGTTTCACTTACGGAGGAAGCGATCTCTTCCGTCAGAGAACTTCCGGGTTCCGATTTTGTTGTATGGCTTGCAAATGAGCTCATAAGCCGCGAAAATTAAGTTAATTAATTATGTGGGTGCAGTATCCTAGTCAGATCTGTTGATTCCCAGGACGGGCCTAAAAATCCGTAGAAGGGCATATCGATGAAGTCCCTTGTGCTTGCTTCTCTCGCCCAGATTGGGGTGAGTGCTGGGGGTTAAGGTTTTAGGGCGGAATACAATGGCATGTATTCTTAACCCTGTTTCCGTGGAGACCCGACTGCGTGCATACGCCTATACACTGTTTCAGATGATGGAATATGTACGTACCGGGGTTAAACCTGTATTGCGGTGCTTTACAAAAGTATTGTGCTGTGTGCAGAGTAGCCTGCCTTGAGTGATTTGCGGTGAATGGAAGAAATAACGGCTTTTGCGGTTCAGGCCTAAGCGCAGCTGCCAATCGCTTCCTGAAACCCCTGTTGCAAAAGAGGCTAAGAATCAACGTGACTGTTATGGAAATCATCTAGGCTGTCGTGCAGATGAAGGTTTGCAGTGCGGACTAAGTGGCGATCCGGTGCCGTTGCGGGCGACACAACGGTGCGAAATTTAAAGGGAAACCGCCCTTATTGGCAACAAGGGGTGTTTCGTATGGAAATCAGACCGGACCTAAGCCGTAAGATTAACTTCATCTGCTACCCATATTTTCTGGAGGTTTAACAAGGATGGATAATCCTGATTTAAAAAAAGAAACGAGAGAAGACAAAAACAAAAAAAGCAAAAACGCATCTGTCCGCTGGTCTATAAAAATTCTGGTGGCAAGCTTTGCTCTTTCCATTGTTTTCAACGCAATGTCAGAAACCGCTTTACAAAAGGTGAGTGTGGTTCCGGCGTTTCTGATATTGGGTATGTTTATTCTTCTTGGTATTATCTTTGACATTTTTGGAGTTGCAACTACAACATCTTCCGAAAAAACATTTCACGCAATGGCATCGAAGCGCGTCTCCGGATCGCACCAGGCGCTGTGGCTTGTTAAAAATGCCGAAAAGGTTTCAAGCTTTTGTAACGATGTGGTGGGCGACATCTGCGGAATCATGAGCGGCTCTACCGCAAGCATAATAGTTGCCGGTCTCCCGCTCCGCGGCACGTCAGCCTTTTTCGTTTCTCTTGTCGTGTGCGGGTTCGTTGCGGGAATTACAGTAGGCGGAAAAGCTTTCGGAAAAAGCTTTGCGATGACTTATAACGACAAAATCGTATTTTTTATGGCGCGTGTTATAAATGTTTTTTCTAAGAAAAGTTAAATTTTCTTGTGAGGGTAGAGAATATGGGCTTTTTATCCGATATACACGGCCCGGAAGACGTTAAAAAGCTTTCTGTGGCTGAACTAAAACAACTTGCTTTGGAAATTCGTGAATTTCTGATTGCGAATGTTTCAAAGACAGGCGGACACCTTGCATCAAACCTTGGCATAGTTGAGCTCACACTTGCTATTCACAAGGTATTTGACACTGCAACAGACCGCCTTGTTTTTGATGTCGGACATCAGTCATACGTACATAAAATTCTCACCGGCAGAAAGAATGAATTTGAAAATCTGAGAAAATTAGGTGGGATTTCAGGGTTCTGTAAACCTTCTGAAAGCGTACACGATGCCTGTATTTCCGGTCACGCGTCAAACTCTGTTTCCGTTGCTCTTGGTATGGCAAGAGCAAGAACTCTCAGCAGAGCAGACTATTCGGTTGTTTCGGTTATTGGTGACGGAGCGCTTACCGGTGGCCTTGCGTATGAAGGTCTAAATAATGCGGGGCACAGTAAAGAACCTCTTATTGTTATTCTTAACGACAATGAAATGTCAATCACCAGGAATGTCGGAGCGATGACAA
>JAFYPW010000066.1 GCA_017559985.1 Oscillospiraceae bacterium
CGACGTGCGGCGCACGTCGTGCTTTTTTCTATATCATCTCAACCTTGATTGTGTTTGTGTTTCCGGACTTGCCGTTGATTACGCCACCCGTGAGAACGATCGGGTCTCCCTTCCCGAGCGGAAGGTTTTCCTTTGCCGCGCGCGTCGCGTGGTAGAAGAGCACGTCAGAAGATGTGAACTGCTCGCTGAGAACGGGCAGGACACCCCAGGAAAGTGCAAGCTTATACCAGACATCTTTGTTTGTCGCCATACCGATAATATCTGTCGGAGCGCGGAAGCGCGAAACCATTCGCACCGTCATACCCGACATTGAGCTTACGACGATTGCTTTCGCTCCGATGTCGATTGCCATTCCGCAGGTTGCGTGTGAAATTGCGTCAACCTGATTCTTTATCTTGAAGTCACTGTTTTTAAAGCGTTTTTCATAGTGAATGTTCTTTTCCGTCTCCTCAACTATCTGCGCCATAACCTCGACCGTTTCGACCGGATACTTACCTGCGGCAGACTCACCCGAGAGCATAACGGCGCTCGTTCCGTCGTAAACCGCGTTTGCAACGTCGGAGATTTCCGCTCTCGTCGGGCGCGGATTATAGATCATTGATTCAAGCATTTCCGTCGCGGTAATTATGCGTTTGCCGAGAAGACGGCATTTTGTGATGAGATATTTCTGAATTGCAGGAAGCTCTGCAAAAGGAACTTCAACGCCGAGGTCACCGCGTGCAACCATAACGCCGTCACACACTTCACATATCTCTTCTATATTATCAACACCGGAGCGGTTTTCAATCTTTGCGATAATCTCAATATTGTCGCCGCCGTTTTCGGCAAGGAAGTTCTTTATATCGAGAATGTCCTGCTTTGAAGAAACAAACGATGCGGCAATAAAGCTTACCTCGTTTTCTATACCAAAGAGAATGTCTTCCTTGTCCTGCTCACTTAAATATTCTTTTTTAAGGACTTTATTCGGGAAGCTCATACTCTTTCTGTTTGAAAGCTCGCCACCGACGATAACCTCGCAGATGACATCCTTCCCGCTTATCTTCCTGACCTCGAATATAACAAGACCGTTGTTGACAAGGACACGGTCGCCAACCGAAAGGTCATTGGCAAGACCGTCGTAGTTTACGGAAACCTTTGTTTCATCGCCTATAACATCATCCGTTGTGAATGTAAAGATATCGCCTTCAGAAACCGTAACCTTTCCTTCCTTGAACGTCTTTATTCTGTACTCAGGGCCCTTTGTGTCAAGTATAATCGCAATCGGAAGATTGAGCTTTTCACGGACCGACTTTATCATATCGATTATCTTTTTATGCTCTTCGTGTGTACCGTGAGAAAAGTTAAGCCTTGCAACATTGAGACCCGCGCGGCACATTGCCTCAAAAACCGCGGCATCCGAGCTTGCAGGACCGATTGTTCCGACTATTTTTGTCTTTCTCATATGTATCTTCCTTCCAAAATTAAGTCAAATTCTCTCACAATTATATCATAACATAAAAAAACAAAAAGTAAATACAATGACTCAATAATTATTTTTTTCACAAAAAGATGCCGACCGCATATACGGTCGGCATCACTGTTCATTATAACTGTCCGTGCTCGTGACGGATAACGTGCCATGTGCTGTCGATAAGATTTGCAAACTGGGGGTCGTTCATCTTTTCGATGCGGAAGCTCTGTCTCGGAGAGTTTACGTCCTCTCCGCTTATTTGAAGCATATTGTAGCTTTCACAGAGTGCGCGGAGACGGGAGAGCTGTTCGTTTGTGTTTCGCGTCGGCATATATGTGATTGCATCTACACCGAATTTTGCAAGACACTCAAAAAGCTCGTCGAGATAGCTATCCTCAAACTTCTGTGCGCGCTTATCCCCGGTTACGGAGGTTGTTACGTCGCCGAGATATGCGTAAGCCGCAATAGCCCCTGTTCTCTTTGCAAGAGCAACAAACTCTGAAAGGCTCGGGCATTCGTCATCGGCATCAATATAAACCTTCGGAATGCACTCTTTTTTGAGAGAGCCTACAAGGTCATAAACTTCCATCATATCGTCAGATGTTGAGAGCTTCTTTGCAAGAGCATACATAAGATGACGCTCTGTAACGCTTCCACCGAGCAACGCAAGAGAGAGTGGAAGCACGTCGCGATCAAAATCAAGACATACACCGCGGTCGGCATACAGCTCGTTTATTCTCGCTACCATCTTGCGGTTGCGCTCATTTCTTCTCTGACGAAGCGGCTCGAAGAAATTCTGTATTTCGTCGATGCTGTCATGCGGAACGCCGTGAAGCACCATATATGAAACGCCATCCTGGTCAGGGTTGTTTGTCCTTACATTGTTAAACGGAGTCTCGCGCATCGAAACGCGTGTTTCAATGCCTATCGTTGTCGGGATTCCTATAATCTTTCCCGCCTCGATAAACTCACGCGCACCGCCGATGCTGTCGTGGTCAACAATTCCGCAGGTTGCAAGACCTTCTGCGCGGGCAGCATAAACCGCTGCTGTCGGGCTGTACGGTGAGAAGGAATACTGTGTATGGATGTGGTTATTTATCATCCGCTCATCCTGCGGAGGAAAGCTCGTCTCTGCAAGAACGCGCGGAAGTTCTGCAAGGCGATCCTCTGCGCTACCGGCATTAAGACGGTTTAAAATTGAAATATCAATCATAAGAAACAGCCTCCAAATCAGCCAAGCATTATCTGTCCGCCTGTTACGGGGATAGCCTGTCCTGTCTCATATGTCTGCTCAACAGCATACATAATTGCCTTTGCAACGTCTGTCGGGAGGCAGCCTCTCTGGATAAGAGACTTTGAGAGATAGAACTTCTTGACGTCTTCTATCGTCTTTGCACCCGGAACCTTGCCTGCATTTAAATACTGAACAAAGAGACCGCGCTCGGGATCGCTCCACAGCGGACCGTCGTAGTAGTTTCCGGGGCAGATGGCATTGACCTTTACGTTATGCGGAGCAAGCTCCATAGCAAAACTCTGGACAAGACCGATTCCACCAAACTTTCCGCCGGCATAAGCAAAGTTCTTATTGCTGCCGGAAAGACCTGACTTACTGTTGATTTCGATGACATCTCCCATCCAGTTGGGGTCTGCCTTAAACTGTGCCTTGAAAATTCTCTGTGCATATTTTACGCATGTGAAAAATGCAGTGTAGTTGATGCTTGTTACAAACTCAAAGTCGCGCTTTTCCATCTCATCGAGTGAGCCTGCTTTGAGGACACCTGCGTTTGAAACAAGAAGGTCAAGACCGCCGAAGTGCTCAACCGTCTGTCTGATCATATCTGCAACGCTTTCCTCGTTTGAAACGTCAACCTTGACTGCGAATGCGCGCTCGCCGAGAGTTTCTGCAACAGTGTGTGCAAGAGCCTCATTAAGGTCCGCAATTACGACACTTGCGCCCTCTGCATAAAGAACCTCTGCGATTCCCTTGCCAAAGCCCTGTGCGCTTCCCGTAACTATTGAGATTTTGCCCGAAAGACGGCCCGGCGCGAAGTTGCGCTTACCCACATTTTCGGCTGCAATCTGTTCCCATTTTGTCATTTCCAACATACCTTATTACCTCCGTTTATGTTATTTATTCATTCATTATTTCTTTATACGCCGTCTCCGCGGCAGAAATATCCATATTACATTCAATGCGCCAGAACTTTACATTCTTCGCAAAGACATCAATCGCTTCAAGCACCTCGCCCGCTCCCTTTCCGGGAATATGTATCGCAGGGAGAAGCTTTTGAAGCACCTCCTCTTTCGGGAGGGGGAGTGTCCTGTTTTCTTTTGCGCGTTCAATAAAGCAGACATCCGTGAGAACCACGCTCGAATTTTTGTTGATGCCCTCTTTTCCGCACCAGGGCGTGCCGTAAGCCACGGGTTTTCCGTCAATTATGCGGATGAGGGGTTTATCACCGTTTATAATCTCGCAGGTGCGACCGGGCAAACAAAGCCAGAGCCTTGCATGAGTCGTCTTCCCCGTTCCGCTTTCAGCACACAGGAGAATGCCTTTCCCTTCCGTCGAAAGAAGAACTCCGTGCATCAGAAAACCGTTGTATTCATAAAGTCTTTCTGCTATTTTGCGGTACAGCGCAAGAGTTTCAAGATACGCCGCGGGATAGTCTTCTTCTCCGATGTTCTCCCGCAGAATCTCCTCATCACTTGCCGAGACGGAAAAGAGCGCCGGATCATTTGTCAGATAATCCCGGCACATATGCTGTATGTAGTTGTATTTATTCTCTATGCCGATTGAAACATCGGCTATTTTAATATTAAACACAGCCCACACCTTCCAGCGCGCATAATTTCGAAAAATTTTCCTTTATAATTATACCTTTATGCTCTCCTTTTGTCAAGGATTTGAAGTGCTTCGCTGATTGACTTTTGGGTCAAGTTGTGCTTTAATTATTTATCATAATTACGTTAAATTCCACAGGAGGATGGTTTTATATGAAGCTCAGAATAGCTATTGTTGGATACGGCAATCTCGGCCGCGGTGTCGAGTGCGCAGTCAATGCCGCCGAGGATATGGAGCTGGTTGCGCTCTTTACGAGGCGCGACCCCAAAACCATAAAAACAGCAAGCGGTGTTCCCGTTTTTTCTGTTGTGGACGCAATTGCAAAAAAGGATGACATTGACGTTCTCATACTCTGCGGCGGAAGCGCAAACGACCTGCCTGAACAGACACCCTTCTTTGCAGATCATTTTAACGTCATTGACAGCTTTGACACGCACGCAAAAATCCCCGAGCATTTTGAAAACGTTGACAAAAAAAGCCGAACAGCTAAAAAAATCGCAGTCATCTCCTGCGGTTGGGACCCGGGTATGTTCTCGATAAACCGACTTTACGGACAGGCAATACTCCCCGATGGGCGCGACTACACATTTTGGGGAAAAGGTGTAAGCCAGGGACATTCCGACGCGATAAGGCGAATTGACGGTGTTCTTGATGCAAGACAGTATACCATCCCCGTAGAGAATGCTCTCTTGCGCGTGCGCGGCGGAGAAAACCCCGAGCTCACAACGCGTGAAAAACACACGCGAGAGTGTTTTGTTGTTGCAAAGGAAGGCGCTGACCTTAAAAAGATTGAAAACGAAATCGTAACCATGCCAAACTACTTTGCTGATTATGACACAACCGTTCACTTCATAACAAAGGAAGAGCTTGAACGTGACCATACGGGAATCCCGCACGGCGGACGCGTTTTCCGTTGCGGAAAAACCAACGGCGGGAAAAACTCTCACATTATTGAATACAGCCTTAAACTCGACTCCAACCCCGAGTTTACGGCAAGTGTGCTTGTCGCCTCGGCTCGCGCGGCGGCAAGAATGAACGCCGAGGGGCTTTGCGGAGCCAAAACGATTTTTGACATTCCGCCCTCTTATCTCCACCCCGCAAGCGGCGAAGAGCTTCGGAAAACACTTTTATAAAGGACAGAATATCAACGGCTTTATCGCCGTTGATATTTTCTTTTTGGAGTGCTATAATAACTTTATAAATATGAGAGGAAGGCTTTTTTATGCGCGACTACAAAAAGGAGCTTGAAAACAGAATAGAATTCATCCGCTCTCAGCTTCGCGAAAGCGGCGCAAAGGGCATAATTTTCGGAAATTCCGGCGGCAAGGACTGTGCGCTTGTCGGAATCCTTTGCAAAATGGCGTGCGAGGATACAGTCTGCATTCAGCTTCCCTGCCATTCAAAGCAAAACTTCGGCTCGGATATGGACGACGCACTTGCCGTTGCAAAAAAATTCAATATTGCTCACCGCACATTTGATCTTACGCCCGTGCGCGAGGCGATTATACAAATGATGGGTGACGAGGTTTCTCTTAATAACAACGCTCTCGTTAACCTTCCGCCGAGACTTCGTATGACAACGCTCTATACCGTTGCCGCGGCAGAGGGACGGCTTGTTGCAGGGACAGGCAACAGAAGCGAGCGGTATATGGGCTACTTCACAAAACACGGCGACGGCGGCTGTGATTTCAACCCCATTTCCGACCTTACCGTCGGAGAAGTTTACGAATTTCTGCGTTTTCTTGACGCTCCTGCCTCCGTTATCGAGAAAGCTCCGTCAGCAGGTCTTTACGAAGGTCAGACCGACGAAAAGGATATGGGTGTTACCTATGCCGAGATTGACGAATATATCTTAAACGGCACGGGAAAACCGGAAAGCGTTGAAATCATAAAGCGTTACCACAGGGTGAGCGAGCACAAGCGAAGGATGCCCGCTACTTTTGCGGAAGTGAATGACTGAAATGAAAAAAATATTATTTGCAGTTTCCGCCGTGTGTTTTCTTCTTGCATTTATCCTTGTTTTTGCTCTTGTCGGATATTCCTTCTCGGGATACATCCTCTTTCTTGCCGGCACAGTTATCCTTTTCCTTGCAAAAACACACGGTGTAACAAAAAAGAGGGTTTTGCACCTGCGCCGCGTCCTTTTTTCCTGTCTGTGCCTTGGTGTTATCTTCTGCATTGTTATAACTTCCGTTGTCCTGCACGATGCCCCGGGCGATGCTGACATTCCGTGCGATTATGTGATTGTTCTGGATGCAGGGCTTCAAAAAGACGTCCCCTCACGAACCCTTGCCGACAGACTTATACGCGCAGAGAACTATATGAAATCTCACCCCGAAAGCATTGCAATTGTGAGCGGTGCTCAGGGAAGCGGCGAAACCGTTACGGAAGCTTTTGCAATGAAGCGCTGGCTTGCCTCTCGCGGAATTGATGAGAGTCGTATACTCGAAGAAGACAGAGCGCGTAACACAAACGAAAATTTGAAATTTTCAAAAGAGATAATTGATGGCCGCGGTGGCGGCAGTGTCGCGATAATTTCAAGCGACTACCATATCTACCGCTCAAAAAAACTTGCAGTCGCGCACGGCATTGACGCAACTATGCTCGCAGCGCCGACCACACTTACTGTATTGCGGCTCAACTATGCTCTGCGCGAAGGCGCGGCACTTATAAAAGCAATGCTCTTGCAGCACATTTAGGAGTGATACATATGAACATCCACTCAACAGTTGAAACACTTATCGGAAAAACGCCGATTCTTGAACTTAAAAACTATAACCGCGAACGCGGCATAACAGCGCAGCTTTGCGCAAAGCTTGAATATTTCAATCCTACGGGCAGCATAAAGGACCGTGCGGCATATGCTATGATACTAGATGCGGAAGAGCGCGGACTTATAAAACCGGGTTCTGTCATAATTGAGCCGACGAGCGGAAACACAGGCATCGGACTTTCCGCAGTTGCGGCGGCACGCGGATATCGCGTAGTCCTCACAATGCCCGACACCATGAGCGAGGAGCGGCGGCTTTTGCTTTCCGCCTATGGCGCCGAGCTTGTTCTGACCCCCGGTGCTGACGGTATGGACGGCGCGGTAAAGAAAGCACAGGAACTCTCTCTTGAAATTCCCGGAAGCTTTATCCCCAATCAGTTTGAAAACCTTTCAAATCCGAAAATTCACGAAGAAACAACCGCGCTTGAAATCTGGGACGACACTGACGGCAAGGTTGACATCATCGTCTGCGGTGTCGGAAGCGGCGGCACAATATCCGGAATTTCTCACGCACTCAAAAAGAAAAATCCCGATATTAAAATAATTGCAGTAGAGCCCTCCGATTCTGCCGTACTCTCCGGCGGCGAGCGAGGCCCGCATAAGCTTCAGGGCATAGGCGCAGGCTTTGTTCCCAAAGCACTTGACACGGAAAGCTATGACGAGATCATCTGCGTTTCAACCGACGATGCTTACCGCGCCACGCGCGATATTGCCCGCCTTGACGGTATCTTTTGCGGTATAACCTCGGGTGCTGCGGTGTATGCCGCCGAAATCATAGCAAAACGGACTGAAAGCCGCGGCAAACTCATCGTTGCAATAGCACCTGATTCCGGCTCGCGTTACCTCTCAACCCCGGGACTTTTTAAATAATAAATGACCGAAACTTCTGTTGAAGTTTCGGTCTTGTTTTTTATTATTCATCAAGAAAATCGCGTACTGTCTTTTCAACAAGCTCAAATCCGATAAATATACTTTCTTTATTTACCCATTCTTCGCGACGGTGCGCACCCCATGCTATAGAGCCGCCCATTGTTACCGACGAAACACCGAGAGAGAGAGGAATGTTGCTGTCTGTCGAGCCGGAAGCCGCCTTGCACGGAACAATTCCCGTGACTTCTTCTGAAAGCTTCTGTATGCGCTTTGTCAGTGCTGCAAGTTCTTCTTCATTGACATTCTTCCCACAGGGACGAATGCCGAGAATCTCAACCTCAACATCAATTCCGAGGTCTTTGTGCTTTTTGATAACCTCCTCGAACGCCGTGCGCATTATGTCAATGCACTCGCTGTCATCTGAGCGGAATTCATAGAGAAATTCCGCACTCTGTGCGATTGTATTAACCGACGTTCCGCCGGAAATCTGACCGACGTTATATGTCGTCTTTGTGTCTTCCCTTTCAGGCACTTTTATATCGTAAAGGTCGCAGATGATTCGCGATGCCTTTTCAATAGCATTTGCGCGACCGAAGGCGCCATACGAATGTCCGCCTTCCGTGCGGATGGTGACGCGGTAGCGTTCAGAGCCGACAGCGCGGTTGACAACGTGGTTGTAGCTTCCGTCAACGGATATAAGATACTTTATCTTGCCCTCAAAGTCGTGCATTATCTGCTTTACGCCCTTTAAGTTTCCAAGGCCCTCTTCGCAGGAGTTTAAAACAATAAGCATACCGTGTTTCGGCTGAACCTTCTCCGCAACGAGCTTTCTTGCAATGAACATAAGCTGAACCGCGTGGACTGTGTCGTCCGCGATGCCCGGTGCGTGTATTTTTTCACCATCGTCATAATACGGAAGCTCCGTAAGATCAGGGAAAACAACATCCGTGTGTGCAAGAAATGCAGTTGCATTTCCGCCGTCGACATTACCGATTTTGACGATGACGTTCTTCGCCTCATCGGAGTATGCCTCAACCCCGTTCTTCTTAAACCAATCAAGGCAGAACGCAACACGTTTTTCTTCCATCCCGCTCGGTGCCGGTGTTTTTGCCATCGTTTCAAGCACCGACAAAAATTCTTTCTTATCCACCATTTTCTTTCCCTCTCTTTTTTCACATATTTAAAACCATTTCATCTCTGAAATGGTTTTAAAGTTTTCATTATTTGTTACTCGGCAGCTTCTGCACCGTGGTCGTGACCGTCGTCTTCGGAATGCTCCTCGACATTAACTCCCTCACCAAGCTTTTTCTCAACTCCGAGTATCTTGTAAAGGTCAAGCTTTTCATAAGCAGCCGTTTTTTCAGGCTGGATTGTCTGTGCTTTTTCAGCAACTTTCTGTGAAGCAATCTTTGTATCTGCTATATAAGAATATTTCGCTGAATTTTCAATGATATAGTCTTTTCCGAACGGATATCTCTTGATGATATGGAAGCCGTAGTCTGACGCAACGATGCCCGAAACGCCGTTCTCGGAAAGTGCATTGGAAGCATCTGTGAACTCTTTTACCATCATTGAACCGTCGGGAGTATATCCGTCTTTATCTATAATATAGCCGTCAGGATTTGAAGTCATGCCCGGATCTTCACCGAACTCAGAAAGGAGAGCTTCAAAATCCTCGCCATTCTTTGCGCGCTTTGCAATATCCTCTGCCTTTGCCTTTTTCTCCGCAAAGTCCTCATCGCCTTCTTCTGCCATAACGAGGATGTGCTTTACACGGATGTATCCGTTGTTTATTGCTTCGTCTGCAACAGCCTCGGGTGTCGGTGCAAACTTGCCCTCTCCAGTAAAGAGCTCCTGATATAATTTCAGGTAAAGCTGCTGACTTAAAACAAAGTAGTCATAGAACGCTTCGTTGATGCCGCTCTGTCCGATCTGTTCAAGGAAAGCCTTCTTGCCGCCTGACTGTTCGATTGTCTGCTTTTTGCTTTCTGTAATCAACTGCTTTTCTTCTTTTGTGAGGCTGATGCCGTTTTCTTTTGCCAACGCATTGATAGCCTCACCTTCAATAAAGAAGCCGTCTACCTGCTCTTTTAAAAACTCAGCACCTGTAACGCCGTCAGAAAATTCCTCTCCGAGCATCTGGGAAAGCTGAATGCCGTAGCTCTGCATGAATGACATGGAAATATAGCCGATGCCACCTTCGTAAACAGCTTCTGAAATATTGTTGTCGCCAAATTTTAAAATAGTCTTTCCGCCGAAAAGACTGCAACCTGCAAACAGTGAGCAAACAAGAACCGTTGCAAGTGTGAGCGCGAGAACTTTTGTTATTTTCATCTCTTTTTCTCCTCTACATATTGATATACAGTAGTATATCAAATATATCCCCAAAATGCAAACAAAAGATTGTAAATAAATTATAGACAAAAAGCCTCCGGAAAAAACTCCGGAGGCTTCGACTGTTTTAGAATTCGATTTTCTTTTCAATGTATGCCGCAAGGTCTGCAATTGCGATTCTCTCCTGCTGCATAGTATCGCGGTCACGCACAGTAACACAACCGTCCTCTTCACTTTCAAAGTCATATGTGATACAGATCGGTGTTCCGACTTCGTCCTGACGGCGATAACGCTTGCCGATTGAGCCTGCGTCGTCAAAGTCAACCATAAACTTCTTTGAAAGCTGTGAATATACCTCGCCCGCCTTGTCGGAAAGCTTCTTTGAAAGTGGGAGGATTGCTGCCTTGAACGGAGCAAGGTACGGGTGGAGACGAAGCACAATGCGAACGTCGTTCTTTTCTGCATCAACAACCTCTTCGTCATAGGCCTCGCAAAGGAAAGCAAGAGCTACACGGTCGCAACCGAGCGACGGCTCGACAACGTACGGAACATACTTTTCGTTTGTTTCCGCATCAAAGAATTCCATGCTCTCGCCGGAATGTGTCTGATGAGCTGTAAGGTCAAAGTCTGTTCTGTCAGCAATGCCCCAGAGCTCGCCCCAGCCGAACGGGAACATAAACTCAATGTCTGTTGTTGCGTTGGAATAGTGTGAAAGCTCCTCCTGCTCGTGGTCACGAAGCTTGATGTTCTCGGGTGCAACACCGAGAGAAAGAAGGAAGTTTTCGCAATAGTCCTTCCAGTATTTAAACCAGTCAAGGTCTGTGCCCGGGCGGCAGAAGAATTCAAGCTCCATCTGCTCAAACTCACGTGTACGGAAAGTGAAGTTTCCGGGTGTGATTTCGTTTCTGAAAGACTTGCCTATCTGAGCAACGCCGAACGGCATCTTCTTTCTTGTCGTACGTGCAATGTTTTTAAAGTCTACGAATATACCCTGAGCTGTTTCCGGACGAAGATAAAGCTCGTTCTTCGCATCCTCCGTAACGCCCTGGAACGTTTTGAACATAAGGTTGAATTTACGGATGTCTGTGAAGTTGTGCTTTCCGCAATCGGGGCAACAGATGTTGTTCTCTTCTATGTATTTCGACATCTCCTCAAAGCTCCAGCCTGCGGGATTGACGCCCGTATCCTCAATGAGCTTATCTGCACGGTGACGTGTTTTGCACTCCTTGCAGTCCATAAGCGGGTCGGAAAATCCGCCGACGTGGCCTGACGCAACCCATACCTGCGGGTTCATAAGGATAGCGCTGTCAAGACCTACGTTGTAGGGGCACTCCTGAACAAACTTCTTCCACCAGGCGCGCTTTACGTTGTTTTTGAATTCAACGCCAAGCGGACCGTAGTCCCAGGTATTTGCAAGACCGCCGTAAATTTCGCTTCCGCTGTAAACAAAACCGCGACCCTTGCAAAGGGAAACAATTTTTTCCATTGTTTTTTCTGTGTTTTTCATTTTTCATCTTCCTTTTACTGAAAGCATTATTTACATTTAGAATGATTATATCACACTTGCCCTGACAATACAAGGTCAAAAACAAAAGAAAAAACCCGCCGTTCGGCGGTGCAACTTAGGGAAAAACCGGTTTTGGACGGTAATTTACCGCGAACAGCTCACAAAAAAATCCTGCAATAGTCAGTATTGCAGGATTTTTCTTGCTTCTGTTCACGACAAAATTTCTCACCCAAAACTGCTTTGCACCATAAAAGACAA
>JAFYPW010000067.1 GCA_017559985.1 Oscillospiraceae bacterium
CCGATGCGCATCTCGGCAAGTTCAGCTTGATTCTCACCAAAGAGGTCAGCCGTTTTGCAAGAAACACGGTTGATGCCCTTGAATACACCCGAAATCTTTTAAAAGTCGGCGTTGGGGTGTATTTTATCCTCGACAACATAAACACCCTTGATCAAGACGGTGAATTTCGTCTTACCATGATGGCATCCTTTGCTCAGGAAGAAAGCCGAAAGACCTCTAACCGAGTAAAGTGGGGCCAGACACGGCAAATGGAAAAAGGCGTTGTTTTCGGGCGCAGTATGCTCGGCTATGACGTAAAGGACGGTAAGATGTACATAAACGAGTGCGGTGCGGAAATCGTGCGACTGATTTATCACAAATTCGTGCGTGAGCACAAAGGCACCTGCACGATTGCGCGAGAGCTTCGTGAAGAGGGACGTAAAACCTTGAACGGAAACAGCACATGGTCTAATACTACTATTCTGAAAATCCTGCGGAACGAGAAGTACTGCGGTGATTTGTTGCAGAAAAAGACCATTACCCGAGACTATCTTACTCACGAAAAGAAATACAACAACGGAGAAGAAGCTATGGTTTTTCTCCGCGACCACCACGAGCCGATCATCGACCGTGAGATGTGGGATGAAGCACAGTACATACTCGACAAGAACAGACCTTCGGAGGAGGTTCGTGCTCAACACTCAAACCGCTATCCGTTATCCGGCAAGATAAAGTGCGGACACTGCGGAAGCTCGTTTTCGGCAAAGTACAAACGCAAGAACGGCCCCACTCCCTACAAAGGTTGGCACTGCAATACCCATTCCACGCAAGGCAAAAAGCACATCGACAAGGCAGGAAATGAAGTTGGCTGTGATTTGAACTGTCAGATAAGCGAGCGGGATTTTATGGCGATTCTGGCACATGTAATGGCCTGTGTGGATGTGGACAAAGATAAAATCACAAATGAGCTTTGCGACGTCCTCGCAGTCGTTTTAAAGCAGAATCTTGAGTTCGAAGACGATACCGAGAAGATTGGGCAAAAGTTAGATGAGCACCGCAGAAAAAGTGATATGCTTCTTGATTTATATTTAGGAGGTGATTTAACAAAAGAAGAATACCGAATACGAAAGGAGGAATATGCAAAAAACATTAAGGCACTTGAAAAGCGACTTCGAGAGCTTAAAAAGAAGAAAGACACTACATACGATTTGCAGGCTGCCGTGCAGGATATCCGAGCACACATAAAAGGCGTGTTCAACGGTGTGAAACAGGACGAAAATTTCTACAAATACATCCTCGATAAGATAGTTGTTAACTCCCGAGAGGATATGGAGGTGTATTTGAATCTGCTGCCGTTTCGCTGGAAAATCGTTGCAAAATCAGCACTTTCGGGCGATTTTAATTTGGGTACCTCAAAAAATACGATGTACCCACATCGGTGAGAATACCCTTTACCGTGTCATATGGCATTGCGTAACGCTGATTAAGATAGCGCATCGCGGCATTTAACTCGCCATCCGGACCACCGAGCTGTGTTATAATTATTTTTGCTGCCGCGGGATTCGGCTTTTTTATCTTTACGGGATACTGTAACTTTTTCTCATAAACCCACATATACTAGCACTCTCCTTCCCACGGCCACGGACCTTGTATCCAATCCCACGCGTGGTCGTTGAGATTGCCGTACATTGTTAACGGACCCTCTGTCTTTTCATATTCGGCTACAAGCTTTGCGCGCTCATCGCGAAGCTTTGAATAATAGCGCAACGCTTTTAAATTATGCGGGTGTGTATCGAGAAAAAGGCATGTTTCAACTATTGCGAAATCATACTCGCGGATTTTGCTCATAAGTCGTTTTTTCTGCACCGCACCGTTTGTGCGACTATCGTTTAAATTCATCGTCGTCATTCTCATGCCCATATATCCTCCCCGAAAAACGGTTTATCAAGATCGGGAAACTGCGTTCCTCTGCAAATTGCTTCGGCAGGCTCTGTAATGTTCCCCCATACTTGCATCGGGACATATGCCATACCTACCACCATATCCGAACAACGCAATGTTTCCTCATCACATTGTTCTAAGTCGGACACATATGACGGATCTACCATATATGGCTTCATTTCCATAAAAGCTCTGATCCTCCTTGATTTATTTAGGGATAAACCCCTTACAGCTTATCCTATGTAACTCGCCCCGAATTTGTTAATCTGCACAGAAAGAACCCCTGTACCTGACGGTACAGAGGCTCTTTTTATATCTTCTTATTTTCTATTGAATACATACGCCGAAAAAATTGCTGTTGCCGGCACCGCCGCAAGAATTCCGATGCTTCCGACGATAGCGGAGAGAATTTCCGTCATTATCATTTCCATATTAAAAAGATAGTATATATTTTTATTATACGCCACGAGGAGAAGCACCGTTGCAAGCGCGCCGCCTATATATGCGAGGATAAGAGTATTCGTCATCGTACCTATCGCGTCGCGTCCGATATTCATTCCCGATCGCAGCATACGGAAAAACGACTTTTCCTTCATTGTTTCGTTAAGCTCGTTCATCGCAGACGCAATCGACATTGCAACGTCCATTATTGCGCCGAGCGCACCAATACATACGCCACCCCACACGAGAGCACGCAGGTTTATCGGAGTATCCATAAGAGTAAGGAGAACATAGTCCTGGTCAATTATGCCCGTAAGCCCGAGTGCCCGGCTTACGACAATAGCTATAACACCCGATGCCGCAATACCTGTAACATTACCAAATATGGCACAAAGGGTTTTGAGATTCCAGCCACTTATCAGAACAAGACTTACAAATATCGTAAAAACACTTACTACTACGGTCATCAGATAAATATTGTATCCTTTTAAAATAGAAGGAATATACACGAGGAATATCGCAAGTACCGTGAAGAGAAGTGAGACAATCGTGGAAACTCCTTTTTTTCTTCCTATTGCAATTATGATCAGCAAAAACGCAACAACAAGCCAGATTATCGTTCCAAGTCTGTTATGTTCAATAAATACCCACTCTGCTTCGCCTTCGGCTATATCATACCCCGGACGTGAAATAAGTATCTCATCCCCTACCCTCACATCGCGCGACTGATAGGCATACATATTATCTACATCCTGAACCCCTTCTATTACATCGCCCTTGTACGGTCCATTCTTGACCTTTGCAGAAAAAGGAATTCTTTTATTTGAGACCATTGTTTCTCCGTCATCAAGGCTGTATTCACTCTCTTCCGCCTCACCGACAGCGCAAACCGCAGCACGATAGTAAACCTCGCCGCCCTCGTCAAACCCTTCCGGAGTGCATATGAGGTTACCTACCAAAACAAACAGTATTGAAAAAAGGATTATTGACGCATATATTATCCTTTGTTTTTTCTTCTCGCTTCGCATTCTTCTTCCTCCCAACCTTTACGGATATATTAATTATATTAAAACAGCACGAAAATTGCAATATTTTATATTCGCACAATTGACTTTCTGACAAGTTGTGATAAAATATTTTTATCAACGAACAGGAGGTCTTTCCCTTGCAGAAATTCAAAGCATTCTTAAAACGCAAAGACATCGAATTCTCTTTCAAACGCTACTTCATAGACGCCCTCGGCGCTATGGCACAGGGTCTCTTTGCCTCACTTCTCATCGGTACTATCATCTCAACAATCGGTCAGCAATTCGGCATTGAAGCACTCGTTACAGTCGGTACATACGCAAAAGGTGCACAAGGCGCTGCAATGGCAGTTGCCATCGGCTTTGCCCTTAAATGTCCCCCGCTTGTTCTCTTTTCTCTCACTTCCGTCGGAATCGCAGCAAACGAGCTCGGCGGCGCAGGCGGCGCTTTCGCTGTTCTCATTATAACAATCATTGCATCAGAGCTTGGGAAAGCCGTCAGCAAGGAAACAAAGCTTGATATTATCGTTACCCCGATTGTCACTATCTGTTCAGGTATCCTTGTTGCCATGGTTATTGCAGAGCCTATCGGCACTGCGGCAGCATATGTCGGCGAGCTTATTATGTATGCAACAACTCTTCATCCCTTCTGGATGGGTATTCTTGTTTCAGTGATCGTCGGCATCGCTCTCACTCTTCCGATTTCAAGTGCTGCGATCTGCGCAGGTCTTTCACTCACGGGTCTTGCAGGCGGTGCTGCACTTGCCGGCTGCTGTGCACAGATGGTCGGTTTTGCTGTTATGAGCTTCCGCGAGAACAAATGGGGCGGCCTCCTTGCGCAGGGACTCGGAACAAGTATGCTTCAAATGGGCAATATTGTAAAGAACCCGAAAATCTGGGCAGCGCCCATTCTCACATCCGCAATCATGGGGCCTGTTTCCACCTGTCTCTTCAAGCTTGAAATGAACGGAGCTCCCGTATCATCCGGTATGGGAACATGCGGACTTGTCGGTCAGATCGGAACATACACAGGCTGGATAAGCGACGGAATTGTACCGGGCGTGTTCCAATGGACAGGGCTTCTTCTCACCCATTTTGTTCTCCCGGCAATTATCTGCTGGACACTTGGTTTCCTGTTCAGAAAAATCGGTTGGATTAAAGATGGCGACTTAAAGCTCGACTTATAAAAAGTATCAAAAACCCGCTGTGCTACAATAGTACAGCGGGTTTTTTTTACCGTTTCCCGGGAACAAGGACCATTCTTCCCGCACCCAGCATTTTTTCGTCTGTAATGCCGTTTGCAAGCTTTATTTCCTCTATTGTTGACATATTCTCCTTTGCAAGTGACCATATATCACAATCGCGGTCAAGTCGCATAACGGTCACTCCAAAACCTTTCGCCTTTTGTTCCTCGTCCTCCACCGTAATCGTGCTCATTGCCGCAACGGTTATTTCATTCGTCTCCGTTATATCAAAATCGGTAAAGAAGCGAACATTTATTTCATTCCCCGCCCCGACGGAATATCCCTTTCCTCGGACATACGCCGAAGCCTCGTATGCTCTTGTCGGCAGAAGTTCAAGCGGACATTCCACAGTCTTTCTTCGCAAGGCATTATAAACCGCGTCATCCTCTCCGATATACATCACATTTACAAAAGCATCACACAAAAGCTTTTCGTCTGCTCCTTCACGTCGACGGAGAGGACGTGAAACCTTTACCGCAACGTCCAGCACGCGCTTTATGCCATTTTGTGCCTCTATACTTTCGGTAATCGGAACACGTTTTTCGATGCGGTCGCAAAAGCTTATACAACGGACATTTTCCGTTCTTGTATTTATTTTCCCCTTTGTACTGTATATATCATCGAGTATCTCTGCATCCTCTTTTGACCAGACAAAACTCTGGACCTCCGCACCGATATTAACCGTCATATACCGCGCCTTACCCGTAGCATCATACTGCGGTTCCAGCTCAAAGCCCGAAACCGTGATGTATGTTTTTAAATCGTCATCCTCGCGCATACCTTCGATATCGAGTATATGTGAAAACGGAAGCTCGCACTCTCCGCTTGCGACATTTCCGTCTGTGAGCTTATACACATATGATATCTCAGCAACGCCTTTGAGTATTGACTTATTCCCTATAATCTTTGTATCCGTCGGAACAAGATTGACATTTGATGAAAGAATTGCAGAAAGGTCACACACCTCTCCGACAAGCTCTAAATCATCACTTATGGTAAAGCTTTTCTCGTGGATGCGCGTCGGCTGGTACAGACTTATCGGCCGTTTTTTTATATATATTCCCTCTTTTGCACCGTCGGATATGTCCATACAAATTTCAGCACTGCCCGGCTCATAACCGCAAACAGAGACTTCAACATTTGCGCGAACGGAGATTTTTCTCGGGTTTATCTCGTGCACATCAAAGCTTCTCAGTTCCGTCCTGACCTGAAGCTTTATACCGGGTTTTGCTCCTTTTGCATCTATCACATATGCAAAAGGCATTGTTACATCAAGCTTTCTTACCTCGTTTTCACCCTCGGCTATGTAAAGCACAACACCTTTAATGTTACCACCTATATCAACCTTGCCGTCGCGCACGTTCTTGTCCTTAACGAACGCATCGGCACTCCCTTTTACTATGCGCAAAACATCCGGGCTTCTGTCAGGAATAATCATTTCAATATTTTCGTCGTGAATTGTGCTCTCACAAAAAATATGCTCAAAGCGCTCCATGCGCTTTTTTTCAAGCATCAGTTCCATTGCCATCTCTCCTTTTATTTCTTTTTCAGTAAAGTATATTACACCGAAGAAAACATTATGCCTCAAACTTGACAAAACGGGTTGTTGTGGTATGATTATATTGTAAATCAAATCAAGGAGCTTTTTATGAAGCGTTGTGTAATAATAGGCGGGGCGGGTATCTGCGATTATTCCGCCGTAAAAACTCACCTTTCTGACAGAGACTTTTATATCTTTTGCGACAGCGGTCTTTTCCACGAAAAAGGCCTTGGAGTTTCTCCCGACCTTATAGTGGGTGACTTTGACTCGCACAGGAAACCCGACCGCAACATCGAAACAATCGTTCTCCCGCGCGAAAAGGATGATACCGACACCTTCTTCGCCGTCAAAGAAGCTATCGCACGCGGCTTTTCAGAGTTTCTTATCGTCGGTGCCTGCGGAGGGCGGCTTGACCATACATTCGGGAATATATCAATTCTGCTCTATTTACATAAGAGCGGTCTTGACGGAAAAATCGTGGATGATTTTTCAGAGATGGAAATCGTCGCTGAAAATCCGAAATATATTGACGGCTCTTTCCCGTTTTTTTCTGTTATAAATATCGACGGCTCGTCACGCGGCATAACCATAAAAAACGCAAAGTTCCCGCTCGAAAACGCAGAAATAACCTGCGACTATCAATACGGAATAAGCAACGAAGTATTACCGGGAAAGACGGCAGAAGTTTCAGTTTCAAACGGTGCCGCACTTCTTATATGCGTAAGAAAAGCATAAGTTAAATTCAGGAGGCAAAACAATATGAAAAAAGTCATTTCAATCATTCTCGCACTCGTTTTATCATTAAGTATGTTGGCTTTCGCATCAACACCCGTTGAACAAATATCTCTTCCGGAGAGCATAGCGCAGGATTTAAAATCTCTTAATCTTTTCAAAGGCGTTTCCGAAACCGACTTTGACCTTTACCGTGCACCTACGAGAATCGAAGCTCTTGTTATGCTGATTCGTGTTCTCGGTCAGGAAGAGGCTGCACTTTCCGGAACCTGGTCACACCCTTTTACAGACGTTCCCGCCTGGGCTGATAAATATGTCGGCTATGCTTACTCAAAAGGTCTTACCAAAGGTATCTCATCAAATGAATTCGGAAGCAGAAACGCAAACAGCGCCATGTATTTTACATTTGTCCTCCGTGCCCTCGGATATTCTGACACAAACGGCAAGGATTTTACCTGGAATAATCCGTACGAGCTTGCAAAAAATACACAGATATACTCTACAAATGTCGATATCGAAAATTTTATGCGCAAGGATGTTGCCACCGTCTCTTATGCCGCCCTATCTTCATGCCTTAAAGATTCGTCGACAACCCTTGCACACAAACTCATTAATGCAGGAGTTTTCTCTTGGGAGGAATTTTATTCTACATATGACACTTTGAAGGTTACATCACCGCAGAAAACTTACACTCTCAACTCCCGTCTGCGTGACTTTATTATTGAAAACGGACAGGCAGAAACATTAAGCGGTTTTGGCATTATCACTCAGATTTACACTCTCTCCTTCCATAACCAGGACCACACCTATCGTTATGACCTTAACTATACGCCTGAGACGGGTGTTCTTTATGCAAGTGAAGCATATACCGGAGGAAGCTCTATTGACAAATTTTCAACAACTCTCTACTTCGCAGGATTGGGCACCGAAAGCGATTATTCCAAGGTTGTTGTAAATGTCAACGACAACGGTACTCAGATAATCGCAAGTTCCTTTATCTCCCCGAACAGCTACACTTATCTTGAACCCATCGAATTTGATGTCTGGACCCCTGTACAGATAAACTCTGATGTTTACACTCGTGAAAGCTGTGCAAACATTGCAGGAGGTATGCTGTCGGATGTAATAGACACAACAGAACTTGTTTTCGCTGAATTTGACATTGGCTTTTCCATCGTCAACTTTGGTTTTACAAGCTTCTTCGAATAAACGCATAGTAAAAAAGCTCTGTGAAGTTTCTTCACAGAGCTTTTCTTTTTTTATTCTTTAAAAGAACTTGTCGTGAACTGCACGCATTGCACGCTCAGACTCTTCCTTCTTGATAAGAACGGAAACCTTGATTTCACTTGTTGATATCATATCGATATTTACATTTGCAGCAGAAAGAGCTTCAAACATCATAGCTGCAACGCCGGGGTTATTGACCATACCTGCACCGACGATAGAGAGCTTACAAAGGTCCTCACGGACAGATATTGACTCAAAGCCGATATTCTCTTTGTTGTCCTCAAGAACCTTCTTTGCAAGTTCGAGGGATGCACTCGGAACTGTAAAGGCGATATCCTTTGCATCGTTTCTGCCTGTTGATTGAAGGATGATGTCTACATTTACACCCTTGTTTGCGAGAGTTGAGAATACTTTATATGCAATGCCCGGAGCATCTGCCATATTCACGAGAGAGATCTGTGCAATATCCATATCGCGTGCAACGCCGCTTACATTCATTTTTTCCACTTTATGTGCCTCCTTAATTTTTGTGCCCGGGTTACGGGTAAAGCTGGATATAACTTCCATATCCACATTAAAACGCTTGCCCATTTCAACGGAGCGGTTATGTAAAACCTGTGCTCCGAGAGAAGCGAGTTCAAGCATTTCGTCATAGGTTATTTCGTCAAGCTTGCGTGCTGTCGGAATCTTTCTCGGATCTGCCGTATAGACACCGTCAACGTCGGTATAAATCTGGCAGAGGTCCGCGCCGAGAGCTGCTGCAAGTGCAACTGCTGTTGTGTCTGAGCCGCCACGGCCGAGAGTCGTTATGTCCTCAAACTTGTTGATGCCCTGGAATCCTGCTACGATGATTATCCTGCGCTTTGAAATTTCAAGCTTTAAGCGCTCTGTTTCAATCTTCTTGATTCGCGCCGCACCGTAGTTCATACCGGTGTGAATTCCTGCCTGCCAGCCTGTAAGCGATATTACGGGATAACCAAGCTTTTCAATCGCCATTGCAAGAAGTGAGATTGAAATCTGCTCTCCGTTTGCAAGAAGAACATCCATTTCGCGCTTTGAAGGATTGGGGTTAATCTCTTTGGCTTTTTCGATGAGGTCGTCTGTTGTATCGCCCTGAGCAGAAACAACAACCACAACATCGTTGCCGGCAGCATAGGTGCTTGTGACAATATCTGCGACATTGAACAAGCGCTCTGTATCAGCAACAGAGGAGCCACCGAATTTCTGTACTATAAGACTCATTTATCTTTCTTCCTTTCCGGATTTTTCTGTAATATTATATTATCAAAGCACGCGCATATGTGACAGAATATTGCACTTTTGTGATGCGGCGTCGAGCTTTTCTTCAAAGTCTTTCTCCATTATGCGCGCCGTGATGAACGCAACTGCTTCATCATCCTCAATAAACTCTATATCTTCAAAAATCTGTGCTGCTATGCTTCGTGCATTCTCACCCAATATGCGTACATAGTATTTTGATTCAAAACCGGACATATCGGCCACAATTTCTTCACCGGCATCGTCCCAGTCAAGATATTTGCGGGCTCTTATGTGCTTTACCGCGTCAATAATGTCGGCAGAGACCGCGCTTGCCGTCGGATATTTTCCTGCACCCGGACCGTAGAACATTGCATTTCCTATCATATTTCCGTGAACCATAATACCGTTGAAAACATCCTCAACGGAGGCTATCGGAGAATCTTTCGGAACAAGGTGCGGCCCTACATATGCAAACACCTTACCGTCGTCTGAAAGCTTTGTTCTTCCGAGAAGACGGATAACGCAGCCGGCTTTTCCCGCAAGTCTTACATCGTCGAGTGTAACCTTTGTTATACCCTCTGTTTTAATATATTTCGGATAAATGTGACGACCGAATGCAAGGGATGCAAGGATACATATCTTGCGGCAGGCATCATGGCCTTCAATATCCGCACTCGGGTCGCGCTCGGCATAACCAAGCTCCTGAGCCTCAGAAAGAGCCTTTTCAAAGGTCAGCCCCGCCTTTATCATTCGTGTGAGTATGTAGTTGGTCGTGCCGTTAAGAATACCGTAAATCTCATCAATCTTGTTTGCGGCAAGGCACTGTGCAATCGGGCGGATTATCGGAATACCTCCACCGACAGATGCCTCAAAAAGATAGTTTAAATTCTTTTCTCTCGCAATCGAAAGAAGCTCTGCGCCATGTGTTGCAACAAGCTCTTTGTTTGAGGTTACAACATTCTTTCCCGAAAGAAGCGCGCGCTTTGTAAAATCATAAGCCGGATTCGTCCCGCCAATTGTTTCTACAACGACGCAAATCTCCGGGTCATTTTCGATAACCGCAAAATCCTTTACGAACTTATCTGCATTTTTGTCGTTTGAAAAATCACGGATATCGAGGATATATTTAACTTCAATCGGCTCGGCAGCATTTTCGGCAATGGTTTTCGCATTTATCTCCATAAGCTCAACAACGCCGGAACCGACTGTGCCGTATCCGAGAACTGCTATCTTCTTCATAATGTTTTCTCCTCTCTTTACTGTCCTGCAAGCGGACCGAACGAAATTACACCGGATACCCCCATCGCCCGCTCTATAAAGCTGTCAAGGTCTGTGTTCATTCCGGTAGTGTCCGCAGATATCGTCACCGGCGCTCTTCCGCCGCTGGGTATCGTCTGGTATATCGTGAGAACATTTGCGCCGTTTCCGGCAAAATGTGCAAGAATCCCCGAAAGAACTCCCGGCTCGTCACGAAGTATCATACTGAATGTTATAATGTGCCCGAGTGACATATCACTAAACGGTGATATAAGGTCTTTATATTTATAGAAGGCACTGCGGCTGATTCCGGCATATGCTGCCGCCTCGCCGACTGTTTTTCCCCTGCCGGAGGAAAGATATTCTTTCGCCTTCACGCATCTTATCAGAACCTCCGGAAGAGCAGAGTCTTCCACAATATAATATTTATGATTATCGTTCAAGCGTTATCCCCCTCTCGTGGGCATTTGTTTTTCAGTCACGGATATTATCATACCACAACTATATTTCATTTTCAAGCACAATTTACAAGATTTAACGTTTTTTTAAATTTTCATCAACCTGCCAAAAAAATCCTTTTATTTGCACTGTCAATGATATATAATATACCTGAAAGGATGTGATTCTGTTGCCAGAAAACAAGCATTTAAGACTTTTTCTTTCTGTTTTATACATTTTGTTGGCACTGTTTGTGCTCTGGATCTCTTTTAAATATCTTATAGGATGGCTCGCGCCGTTTATAATTGCGTTTATTTTTTCGCGCATAATCGAGCGCCCGGTAGCTTTCTTTGAGAAGAAATTCCGTTTTCCGCGTCCCCTTTCAAGTATACTGTTCACAATTCTTTGTTACGGACTTATCGGCACGGCACTGTATTTTGTATCATCAAAGCTTGTAAACGCGCTTGTTATGCTGTTTGACCAACTGCGTAACCTTGACATTTCACTGTTGGTTGAAAAATCAAACATTTCTTTTATGAGCCTTCTTTCGCATTTCCCCCTCGAAATACAGAGCTTCATATACAGCAACATCGAAAGCTGGCTTTCTTCTCTCGTTTCCGCTCTGCAAAACCTGATTGCGCCTATCGCCTCCTACACAGCAAATATAGCAACACTCGTCCCGTCAGTTCTCATCTTTGTGGTTGCGGCAATTGTCTCAACCTACTTTCTGAGCTGTGATTATAACAAGCTGCGTGAGCTTCTTTTAAACGTTCTTCCTCAGAAGTGGCAGGAGCGCTTCCGCCAGACAAAAAAACAGGTTTCATCAACGCTTGTAAGCTATCTCCGGGCACTGCTTGTTCTTATATGTATCACATTTGTTGAACTTGCAATAGGACTTTCGGTGCTGCGCGTTTCAAACTCAATTCTGATAGCGGCAATCATTGCAATTATAGACGCTCTGCCCATTCTGGGCACAGGTTGGATACTTCTTCCCTGGGCCATATATTCCATCTTTACCGGAAACTACATTACAGCAATCGGTCTTGCAATAATATATGCCGTTGTTCTCATCATAAGAAACCTTATCGAGCCGAAAATTGTCGGTCAGCATATCGGACTGCACCCTCTTGCAACACTCTTTTCAATGTATATCGGCCTTAAACTTTTCGGTATCGTCGGTATGTTTATGCCTATCCCCGTTGCACTTATAAAACAGTTCTACGAATGGGGCTACTTCGATTTCTTAAAAAGAAAAAACTGATTGTCTTTTCTTTTCCTTTGTGATATCCTTAATGTATCATTTTATAAAGGAGGCTCGATTATGGCATTGCTTGAATCCGGCGAGATGTATCTGGAAACAATCTTTGTCCTTTCAAAAAACGGAAAAAAGCCGCGCTCAATTGATATAGTCGAGCATATGGGTTACTCAAAGCCAAGTGTAAGCCGCGCCGTCGGTCTGCTTAAAACAGGAGGCTATATCGAAGTCTGCAAAGACGGTTTTATTTCAATGACAGAGCTCGGACGTGAAATTGCAGAAAAAATTTACGAGCGGCACACAATTATAACCTCTTTTTTAAAAAAACTCGGTGTAGAAGAAAAAGCAGCATCAGACGACGCCTGTAAGATAGAACACGTTATAAGCGATTCGTCTTTTGATGCCATTAAGAAATATATCCTCACCGATAAGCAATAATTTGAGATTACAAAAAAGCTGTTGTGATGAAATCATCACAACAGCTTTTTCTAATTTCTGTTCTGGAACATTTTGAGAATCTTTTCGTAAGGATCCTCATCATCCTCTTCGGCGCTTTCAACCGCCGGTGCCGGCTCCTCTTTCTTTACCGTATCGGTAAATGTCATCTGCGTATCGTCTTCGCTGAAATTGAGGCCTCCGGAAAATTTATCAAAGATTGAGCTTACATCAGTTGCAGGAGCTGCGGGTGCTGCTGACGGTGCAGTTGCAACCGGCTCTGCTTTGGGCTGTGCAGGAGCAGCTTCCGCCTTTCCCTCAAAGCCTGTTGCAATAACCGTAACACGGATTTCATCTTCAAGGTCCGGGTCAAACGCTGCACCGAAGATGATGTTTGCATCCTCGTGTGCTGCTTCACGAACCATTTCTGCCGCGATCTCAACTTCGTCAAGCCCGATATCAAGCGAGCCTGTGATGTTGATGATTACGCCATGAGCGCCGTTGATTGATGTTTCAAGAAGCGGGCTCTGGATTGCAATTCTTGCAGCTTCGGAAGCCTTATCCTTGCCTGATGCGCGACCGACACCCATATGTGCATAGCCTGCATCCTTCATAATCTTCTTAACGTCAGCAAAGTCAAGATTTACAAGACCGCCGCCGGAAATGAGCTCTGATATGCTCTGGATTGCCTGACGGAGAACGTCATCTGCAATTTCAAAAGCGTTGAGGAATGTGATCTTCTGTTCTGAAACACATTTGAGTCGTTCGTTCGGGATGACAACGAGAGAGTCCACCTTTGCACGGAGAGTCTCAATGCCCTCTTCCGCCTGAACCATACGCTTTTTTCCTTCGAACATAAACGGCTTTGTTACAACACCAATTGTGAGGATTTCCATCTCTCTTGCAATCTCCGCAACTATGGGAGCTGCACCTGTACCGGTTCCGCCACCCATACCTGCCGTGATGAACACCATATCCGTTCCTTCAAGCATCTTCTTTATTGCTTCACGGCTTTCCTCTGCCGCTTTTTTGCCTATTTCAGGGTCAGAACCTGCACCAAGACCTTTTGTAAGCTTCTCGCCAAGCTGAATTCTGTATGTAGCGCAGGACTTGTGAAGCGCCTGACGGTCTGTGTTCATAACAATGAACTCAACACCGCGCACTCCTGAATTGATCATCTGGTTAACAGCGTTACCGCCGCCACCGCCACAACCTATAACTTTGATGGGAACTATAACTTCTGTCCCTGCATCCAACTCAAACGGCATATATAAACTCCTCCTTAGAGATTTATCTTTTGTTATGCACTGTGACACATTACTATTTTATAATCTTTTTCTCAAAAGGTCAATAGTAATTACAACTTTTTTTGAAATTTTCTACCATATATTGATTTCGTTCCGGTTTTTACCACTACTCCTGCACATTTTCCTCTGCACTATTCTCATCAGACAGGTCTCTTTCCGGCGTTGTTTGTGTCGTTTCGGGCTGCGACTCTTTCTCCGAAAGGTCAATTGACGAATTAGGTTTGAATCTCGCTTCCTTTACCGCACTTACATTTATTGTGCCTTTGTCAAAGTCGGAAAGCTCTGCAACAACCGCGCGAAGCATTTCCACCTTCTTTGAAAGAGAGGAAGTATCTCCCATAACAACGCGGAATCTGTCGCCGTAAATAAGATTTATATCATAAAGCTTATCAATTTCGATTCTTTTTACCGAAGATGAAATCTCTGTGCCATCAAGCGCAGAGAGCACTTCACAAAGAACAGGCAACTGTGTTTCGTTTTTTAAAATAAGGCGTATTCCCGCACGGGGTGTAACAACCTCCGCCCCCGTTATCTTCGGAAAGTTTATTTCCTCGTCCTTCTTTACGAATTGAAGAATATACGCATTTTTATCTATGAGCCACCTGCTCTCACCAGACATAATATACGCCGCAGGCTTTCGCTCGGTAATTTCAAAAGTGAATACATCCGGAAGCCGTCTCCGTATTTTTATCTGTTCAATATACGGATACTCGTCGAGAATTTTTTCTGCAACGTCAAACTTATTTATCATAAACATATTGTCGCCGGTCTGTATTCCCGATGTTTTTATGATATCAGAAGCTTCATAGCGGGTTGTTCCCGAAACCTCAATTTCCGCAACCTTTAAAAAAACAGTAAGCGATGTGATGATTGCTCCTACTACAACACAAAAAGTCAGAACGGAAAGGATAAAACCTCCGCCACCTCTTCTTTTTCTTCGCTTATATCTTTTCGCTGCCACTTCCGTTCACCTTCTTATCTGCGTTTTATATCCGCTCCCAGAGCAGACATACTTTCCTCTATTTTTTCATAACCGCGGTCAATATGATGTATTTCACCTATACGACTCTCACCTTCCGCCGCCATTGCAGCAATAACCATTGCAGCTCCGCCGCGCAAATCCGTCGCATCAATATTTGACCCGTAGAGTCTTTCAACTCCGTAAACAAGCGCTATCTTTCCTTCTATTTTTATATCCGCGCCAAGCCTTATAAGTCCGCCGACATGGCGAAATCTTCCGTCAAAAATATTTTCCACAAAGGTCGATGTTCCTGCACATCTCGTCGCAAGCGCCATAAGCGGAGGCTGAGCATCCGTGGGAAAACCCGGATACGGCATCGTTCTGACATTCCGTATCGCGGAAAGTCTGCCCCGTCTTGCAATATCTATGCTCTTTTCATCTATTCTGATATCGCAACCCATTCCGTCAAGGATTGTGGTCACCGTTGAAATATGCTCGGGAATTATCCCCGAAACGCGCACGCGCCCACCGCACAGAGCCGCAGCGCAGAGATATGTCGCCGCACAGATTCTGTCGGGAATCACTGTATATTCCACCGACGAAAGCGGGCGTTTCCCCTCTATTGTCACAGTAGAGCTTCCTGCGCCGTAAACCTCAGCACCCTGTGCTTTCAGAAAATTCTGCAAGTCTTCTATTTCAGGTTCGCGCGCCGCGTTTATGATGCGCGTTCTTCCCTCACAGGCCGTTGCGGCAAGCATTGCATTTTCCGTTGCACCGACAGACGGAAACGAAAGCACTATATCGCGTCCGCGCATACGCCGCGCCTCACATCGTATAGCTCCTCCCTCTTCACGGAAATGTGCGCCGAGAGTTTTGAGTGCAGATATATGCAGATCTATCGGCCTTGCACCGAGCTCGCAACCACCGGGAGCAAAAAGCGAAACTCTTCCGAGTCTCCCAAGCACTGCGCCCATAAAGATAACTGACGAGCGCATTTCCCGCATAAGCTCATCGGGGATTTCGCAGTTGTTCACATTTTTTGAATCTATCGTGAGAGTGTTTTCCTCAAAAGATACTTCACAACCTATACAGCGAAGAATTTCTATTGCCGCATACACATCCCTCAGTTTCGGGCAATTATGTATAACGCTCGTTCCTGCGTTTAATATCGTCGCCGCAAGAATAGGCAATACACTGTTTTTCGAACCGTGGACGGACACTTCGCCGAAAAGCTCTCTTCCTCCGTTTACAATCAATGTGCTCATAGCAAAAAGCACCCTCCCATTTTTTCACGCCGGCAATAATACCGTTTTCAATCCATTCTATGTCAAGCGTGAAAATGGGTTACTTTTTACTTATTTTTAACAAGAGCAACAATCTCTTCGTATATACGCTCAGTTGCATCGAGCGTTGCGTTTTCAACAAGCCGACCTGACATTGCGGCACGTTTTTCACCATCAACCAAAAGCTCTTTTGCCGTTTCAAGCAAAATTTCCGGTGTCGCATTACTTTCCTTTACGACAATCGCTCCGCCGATTTTCTGAAGCTCCATCGCATTTTTAAACTGGTGGTCGTCCGTGACATTCGGTGACGGAACTATTATCGCAGGAACTCCTCTCGAACTTATTTCCGAGAGCGTACCCGCCCCTCCGCGGCACATCACGACATCTGCCGCCGCAAGCACGCGCGGCATATCGTGGATATATTCACGAAGCTTTATATATTTATTGTTTTGGAGGTCTATTCCCTTTTCCGCAAGAAGCGAGGGCATCCACTCAAAGCCAAACTTGCCGCTTGCGTGTATATGAAAGAACTCGCCCGGATTTTCGTTTTCAAGACGCATTATCTCCGCGGTTATCTTATTCATTTCACGCGCGCCGAGCGAGCCCCAGAAGCTCACAAGAAGCGGTTTGTCAATGCCGAGTTCTTCTCTTGCTTTTGCGCGGTCATACATAAGAATATCGCCGCGCACGGGATAACCCACAACCGGAGAAAGCGTTCTTTTCGGAAGCCTTCCACGGCTTGCTTCAAAGTTTAAAAGAACCTTTGAAACTTTTCTTGCAAGTGCGCGCACAGCAAGGCCGGGATACGCATTTGCTTCGTGAAGCACGGTCGGAATTCTCAGCTCCGATGCTGCCAGAACTGTCGGAAAACAAGCATACCCACCTGTTCCGACGACGACATCGGGCCGAAACTCACAGATTATTTTCTTTGCTTCATTTCTGTTTGTTTTAATCCGAAAAACAGCTTTGATGTTACTTCTGATTGCAGAAAGAGTCTTCTTTCTCGACAGTGCATTTGATTTTATTGTACGGATTTCAAAGCCTGCCGCAGGGACAAGCTTTTCCTCCATTCCGCCGGACACGCCGACGAACAGAATTTCAGAGTTTTTGTGTTTTTCCTTAACAAGACGTGCAACGGCAATAGCAGGATTGATGTGTCCTCCCGTACCGCCACAAGCAAATAAAACACGCATAAAATCACCTACCCCGCCGTTTTTGCAGGAATATATCTCGAAACAGAAAGCACAACGCCCATTTCCGCAAGAAGAATGAGAAGCGCTGTTCCGCCGTAGGAGAAGAACGGAAGTGCCGCACCCGTTACCGGGAGAACACCCGTTACAACGCCGATGTTGAGCACTGTCTGCAAGGCAACCATAGTTGTTATTCCGCCTGCTAAAAGTGCGCCGAATTTATCTCTTGCGTGCAGTGCTATCCAATATCCTCTTACGATAAGCATCGCAAAAAGAGTCAGTATAATCATCGCTCCGACAAATCCGAGCTCTTCGCATACAATTGCAAATATAAAATCGTTGTGTGCCTCAGGAAGGTAGAGATACTTCTGTCTGCTGTTTCCAAAACCAAGGCCAAATGCTCCGCCTGAACCTATCGCGTAAAGCGACTGAATGATCTGATAACCGTCGCCGCGCGGGTCAGAAAACGGATCAAACCATGTCTGCACGCGCTGACGCGCATAGTCAAGAAAGCTTATAGCTGCCGCACCTGCAACAGCGGCCGCGCCTATCGCCCCGGTAAACCAGCGCAGACGCGTTCCTCCTATAAACATAAGCGCCGCACCGACACCGACGATAAGAACGGCGCCTGAAAGGTGCGGTTCAAGAAACATAAGTCCCGCCATAACGGCAAGCACCGCTATATACGGAAGAACGCCGTACTTGAACGTGTGCATTTTATTGGAGTTTACCGAAATCATACTTGAAAAGAAGAATATGACGGCAACCTTTGCAATCTCTGACGGCTGAAACTGGAAAAGCCCGAGATTTATCCACCGCTTTTCACCGTAGTTACCCGTACCGACAAACAATACCGCGACAAGAAGACCGATGCTTATAAGTAGAAGAAGCGGCGAAAATTTACGAAAAATCCTGTAATCCATAAAGCTTATTACAAACATTATCGCAATTCCCGCTACCGCAAAGATGCCTTGTCTTACAAAATAATATGTAGAGGTCTGGTTTTCGTAGTATGCCGTTGCATAACTTGCCGAAAACAGCATAAGAAGACCTATGCCCATAAGCACGAGAACAAGCACCAGAAACGGAACATCTATCGAACCTCGCACGTTTGACTTTCCGGCGGTTTTCGCTTTTGCCTCTGTTCTGACAGACAGTTTTTTTGCCACTCTTTATGCACTCCCCTCGGCTTAAAACAGTTTTCCGTATATGCTTGCAAAACCAAGCAGCGCACCGATTGCAGACACTGTCATAAACCGTGCGCAAACCTTTTTTTCACTCCAACCGCTCATCTCAAAATGATGATGTATCGGTGACATTTTAAAAAGACGTTTTCCGTGTGTGAGTTTAAAATACATCACCTGCAAAATAACCGACAGTGCTTCAACTATGTAAACTACACCCATAAAAAGAAGCACCAGCGGAATGTCATAGGCAAACGCGAGTCCGCAAACTGCGCCACCCAAAAAGAGTGAACCTGTGTCGCCCATAAAAACCTTCGCAGGGTTAAAGTTATATACAAGAAAAGCCGCAAGCGCACCAAAAAGCGCCGCCGCAAATATTCCGACAGTTGAATATACCATATATGCGCCGATTATCGCAAACACGAGCACAACAGGCATTGTAACACTCGTCGCAAGACCGTCAACGCCGTCAGTAAGATTCACTGCATTGACCGTGCCGACAATCGCTATAAGCATTATCACAAGATATAAAACCCAGGAAACATTTACGGTTACGTCAAAGAACGGAATATAAAGTGCAGGAGTAAGGTCACCGAGCATACGGAGAAGGGAGAGAAAAACCGCAGCACTCACAAGTTGCAGAAGAAGCTTCTGAACTGCTGTGAGACCCTGGTTTTTCTTTTTTGTTATCTTTGCATAATCGTCCACAAGACCTATAAGACCAAAGGCAACAGAGAAAAGCAGAACTATTATGTGGCGGATATCTCCGTCAAGCATATGCGGTATTCCGACAAGAAACGCCGCAACACAGCTTCCGACAATGAACATTATTCCGCCCATAGTAGGAGTGCCCTGTTTACCCATATGCCATTTCGGACCTATTTCAAGTATCTTCTGGCCGAATTTCAGCTTTACAAGATACGGGATGAGAAGCTTTCCGAAAAAATATGTAATTACAAATCCTATTATTGCCGCAAAAATATATTCCGTAAGCATTCCCTTTTACTCCTTTTCCCCTTGCAGGTATTCAAGCACCTGCCACATCCTTGTTCCGGCACTGCCTTTTACGAGAAGCGTATCGCCGGGTTTTAAAATGTTTTTAAGTGCATCTGACATTTCCTTCTTATCTGCAAAAACCTGCGTCTTATCATTTCCGGCGCCAAGCTTATAGTCGTTTGCAAACTCACCCGTTGCCATTATCATATCAGCATTTTTTGCCGCCGCAGCGCCCACCTCGCGGTGAAGCATTGCGGCATTATCTCCAAGCTCGAGCATATCGCCGAGCGCACAAATCTTTTTCCCCGAGCCTGATGGGCCGCCAAGGAGAGAGAAAGCTGCTCTCATCGACTCGGGGTTGGCATTGTAGCAGTCTCTAATTATCCGCACACCGTTGTATTCATAGATATTCTGTCTCATTCCGGTGTTGACGAATTTAGAAAGACCTCTTGCTATTGCGGCATCCTGCATACCGAACACTCTTCCGACGGCTATCGCGGAGAGAGCGTCGCGGATGTTGTGTTCCCCGCCGCAAGGAAGTGAAAACAGCACGTCGCTGTCCTTTACTCTGAAACTTGACGCAAATGTATTGTTTTCGACGATTTCGCCGAGCACGTCACATTCTTTATTTTCTATACCAAACCATACGCATTTATGGTTAAGTTTACTTCTATATCCCCACAAAAGCGGGTCATCGCCGTTCAAAACTGCTATTCCATCTTCTGAAAGTCCTTTGAAAATCTCTGTCTTTTCAGAAAGAACCCCCTCTTTTGTCTTAAAGGCTTCAAGATGGCTCTCGGCAATTGTTGTTATCAGTGCAACATCGGGAGAGGCTATTTTTGCAAGCGGCAAAATCTCGCCGAAGTGGTTTGTTCCTATTTCGAGAACTGCCGCCTCATGGCTTTTGTCCATCCCAAAAACAGTTAACGGAAGGCCTATATTGTTGTTATAATTACCTGCTGTTTTATGAGTTTTAAAGCTTTCAGAGAGAACAACGGCACACATTTCCTTTGTCGTCGTCTTTCCGACGCTTCCCGTTATGCAAAGCCTCTTTGCGGGAAGCGTTTTTATGTAGGCTTCCGCCGCTCTTCCGAGCGCACTGACAGTGTCCTGAACAACAATCTGCGGAATATCCACCTCCGGAATTCTTCGGCTTACAAGAGCTGCGGCCGCGCCTGCTTCCTGCGCGCCTTTCAAGAAATCGTGGCCGTCAAAGCGCTCACCGCGTATTGCGACAAAAATGCTTCCGTCTAAAACCTCGCGATTGTCGTGCACAACAAAAGAGAGTTCTTTATCGTCTCCAAAAAGCTCTCCTCCACATATTTCGGCAAAATAAGATGCTCTCAAAGCTTCCATCGCTATCTCTCCAAAAAATAATCCCTTACTATTTCGCGTTCATCAAGGTGGTGTTTAATATGATTTATTTCCTGATATGTCTCATGCCCCTTGCCTGCAAGAAGCACAAGGTCTCCCGGCTCTGCCATTTCAAGTGCTTTGTAAATCGCCGCTCTTCTGTCCGCGATGCGCACAAAGTCACCCCTTACCTCTTCTATTCCGGGAACTATATCATCAATTATCTTTTCCGGGTCTTCCGTTCTTGGATTATCCGATGTGACGATAACAACATCGGAAAGCTCCGCAACAGTTCTGCCCATTTTCGGGCGTTTTGTGCGGTCGCGGTCACCGCCACAACCAAACACGGTTATAACCCTGCCCTGCGTTACCTCGGATACGGTTTTTAAAATATTTTCAAGACCGTCGGGAGAGTGTGCATAGTCTATCATAACAGTATAGTCGGTATCGGTAGGAACAACCTCCGCTCTTCCCGAAACTCCGCCCACCTCGCGCATTGCGCAGCTGATATTATCAAGCGGAATACCCAGACTCAGCAAAACCGAAGACGCGCACATAGCGTTATACACGGAAAACTGCCCCGGTATCCCAAGCTCTACTCTTCCTATCATATCTATCCCCACAAGCTCAAACTCGCAGGATGATGCCTTTAAGCGGATGTTCTTTGCTATGTAATCTGCGCTGTTATCATATGCAGAATATGTGACCACTTTTCCACCGGCAGTCTTTGCAATCCGTTTCCCTGCCGGGTCGTCATAGTTTATAACCGAGCATTTTGCTTGATGGAAAAGCTTTTCCTTTGCCGCCTCATATTTTGCCATTGTCTTATGAAAGTCAAGGTGGTCCTGGCTTATATTTGTGAATGCCGCAACATCATAGTCAATTCCCGCGACGCGGGAAAGCTCGAGCGAATGTGAGGAGACCTCCATTATGACGTGAGTGCATCCCTCATCACGCATCTTTGAAAAAAGTTCCCAGAGCGAATCTGACTCGGGTGTTGTTCTCTCCGTATCAAGCGATTTTTCGCCTATCATATTACGGTTAGTCCCGATAAGCCCACATTTGAATCCGCTTTTTTCAAGAGCATTCTTTATAAGATAAGTGACGGTTGTCTTTCCGTTTGTACCCGTGACACCTATCATCTTCATATCGCGTGTGGGGTTGTTATAAAAATTCTTTGAAGCAAGAGCAAGTGCGCGGCGCGCATCAGGAACATAAATCCTGTTTTTGCCCGCATATTTTTTGCTGTCGGTTATAACAGTCACAGCTCCGTTTTCAAGTGCCTTTGCAATATATTTGTTGCCATCCGTTTCAAATCCGCGGATTGCGACAAACACAAAGCCTTTTTCTATTCTTCGTGAATCGCAACGGACACCGGAAATTTCAACATCCATATCCACATCCGCCGATATTATATCTATGTTGCTCAGCACATCGCGCAGATTCATAAATTTACTCTACCTTTCTTTATCTGCCTGAGGAAATACCCTCTGAAACTCCGTTTACATCATAAAACTCTACCGTAACAACCGTACCGCGCGAAAGCTTTGTTCCCTCAGGGTACTGTTGCTTGGTCGCACCGACACTTGTCGAACGCTTATCCACAGCTCCGTTTGCCTTCATATAAAGCCCTGCGTTGGTAAGCGCCTTGTTTGCCGCCTCAGGATTAAGGCCTATGACATTCGGCATAACAACCTCTTCTTTTTCAGCTTTGCCGCCCATATACACGACAATGGTGGAATTTTTCGGTATCTTTGCCCCCTCTGCCGGAATCTGGTCGGTCGCTATATTCCCATCTCCGACCGTCTTGATCGTGAACGAAGAATAGTTTCTGTTAGAGCTTAAAAGCTTATTCACACTTTCCGTCGTTCCGCCGATGAGGTTCGGCATCGTTACCGTTGTTCCTATAAGTTCATCTGCCGTATATGTCGGTTCAAAGCCAAGATATGGGAGAATTTCACCAAAAACCTTTCCCGCAACAGGTGCCGCAAGCTGGCTTCCTTCGAGATAGATTCCCCGCGGGGTGTCAAGCATTACAAGAATTGCAATCTCAGGGTCCTCCATCGGAGCAACGCCGAAGAATGATGCTATGTATTTTTTTCCGTCTTCTGCTGTATACTCGTCTACCTTTTCTGACGTACCTGTCTTTCCGCCGATACGGTATCCCGAAACACGTGCATTTTTACCTGTTCCCGTCGCAACCGTTTCCTCGATGGAAGCATTTATGAAATCAGACGTCTTTTCCGAGATTATCTGTCGCACCGTTTCCGGTTCGAACTTCTTGACGACAATACGGTTATCATCGACAATTTCTTTTACTATATGCGGTTTCATAAGCTTTCCGTCATTTACTACGGCGCCCACCGCACAGACTATCTGCATAGGTGTGACCTTGAAGGTCTGACCAAAGGATGCAACTGCAAGGCTTACCTTGTTCTTCGGATTTTTGAAATCTTTTTCATTGAAGAAATATCCGTTCGCCTCACCTATGAGGTCAACTCCGGTTTTATCAAGAAGTCCGAAGCCTTCGCAGTAGTCATAAAACTTCTCATTTCCTATCTTGGCTGCTATGTTCATAAGCGCGCAGTTACACGACTTTTCAAGTGCCTGTGAAAGGTTTACGTTTCCGTGTCCTTCACGTTTCCAGCAATGGATTGTTCTGTCGGCAACGCGGATGCCGCCCGGACAGTTGAAGGTGGAATTTCCGTTTACAACACCCTCTTCATAGCCCATAGCAACCGTAAGGATTTTAAATACCGAGCCGGGCTCGTAAGAATCCGAGATGAATTTGTTTCTCCAGGATGCTTCAAGCTCTTTCGAACGCACAGATTTGCGTTCTTCTTCGCTGGCTTCCTCGATTTTCTGAAGCGATGCCGGGTCTGTGATTTCAAACGGAGCGTTGAGGTCAAAGTCGCCCATCGTTGCCATGGCAAGAATTTCGCCGCTTTTGATGTTATAGACTATTCCCGCGCCGCGGTTTTCTATTTTTCCGTCAATAACAGCAGTCTGGAGGTGATTCTCCAACACCTGTTGAACAGTTTCGTCTATTGTGAGAACTACATTCTGTCCGTTCTGCGCGTCGTAATACTCCTCATACTGGAACGGCATTTCCGTTCCGCGCGCATTCTTTGCCGCAATGACACGCCCCGGCATACCTTTGAGCACGCTTTCATACTTCATTTCGATACCGAAAAGGCCCGAGTTGTCATCGCCGCAAAAGCCGATTACCTGCGACGCAAAGCTTCCGTAGGGATAATAACGCTTTGTGTCAGACGCAAGATGTATTCCGCGTATTTTATGCTCTTTTATAGCCTCTCTTATCTTCGTTGCCTGTTCAAGGTCAATCCTTTTCTTTACAACCTCATAAAAGCTCTTCTTGTTTTCCGTCTTTTTGAGGATGCTTTCATAATCAAGCTCAAGAATTTCCGAAAGCGTTCTTGCAACAAGCTCGCGGTCTTCTTCCTCCTCCATTTCAGCAGGAGAAATAAATACCGTTTCAGCACTCGCACTTACGGCTATTTCTTTCATATTTCTGTCGTATATAACTCCGCGCTTCGGTGTTATTACCGTGTCTCTTGTCTGCTGCTCCATAGCGCGGGCCTGATATGTCTTATAATCAATAAGCTGTATTTTTACGAGAGCTATCGTGAGCGGAATAAATCCCAGCACAAAAAACAGCACCATACACCATATAAGTCTTTTGAGAATCTTGCCCGAAGGACCTTTGCGCGCCATATAAATTCACCCCAAGTATAGTAACAATGCGGAGAATGTGATAACAAACTCCGCTAAACTTTCCGCCTATAATTTATATTATACAGACGCTGCCAATATTCCCTAATTTATGTATTCAACAACAGTGGAAAAGCCTTTTATAAGACCGGTTACGAGCCTTGACGGTTCCTTTTCTTCCTTACCTACAACCTCAAAACGGTCGCCGCCGGAAGTTGAAACATATGTTATCTGAGACTTGTCCATCTTGCTCATCCCAAGCTTTGTAACGGCATAATCGCGAACCTGAAGTGCACCCATACGCTGATTGCGGTTGACTTCAAGCATCTGTGTCTCCTCCTGAAGCTCTGAAAGAAGCACTTTTCTTTTGCGGTTGATGTCAGACGCTTCCGTAAGGTTGACATACGAAAAAAGAAGAGCTGCAAGCATAACAAAAACAGTCACCGCACAGAACATCGCAAAGCCGCTGACAGAAGTCTTTGCTTTTGCGTGGCTTCTCGTTGCGGTTTTTGTCTTTTTCTCCGCCGTTTGTTTCTTTGCTTCAGTTCTGTCAAATCTTGAAAGGTCATATACTGTTTTATTTTTAGCTACTGCCTGCATTTTCATTTTTCCTTTCGTATTATAATCTCTCTGCCACTCTCACCTTTGCCGAGCGTGAACGCGGGTTTTTTGAAAGCTCGTCCTCACTCGGAAGTATCGGCTTATTTGAAATCACTTTAAGTGTTGGTTTTTTTCCGCACACACAGACCGGAGCTGATGGAGGACAAACACACGGTTTTTCCGCCGTTCTGAACGCGTGCTTAACGAGTCTGTCTTCAAGCGAATGGAACGTTATTATAACCGCCCGCCCTCCGGGCTTTAACATCGCTGGTAAATTTTCAAGAAAAGTTTCTATCTCGGAAAGCTCGTCATTGACAGCTATCCGTATCCCCTGAAACGTGCGTTTTGCGGGGTGTTGCTTTTCTCGCAGCGCCGCTGCCGGCATCGCTGATTTTATTATCTCCACAAGCTGTAACGTGGAGGAAATCTCTTTCTTTTCTCTTTCTCTTACGATCGCCGATGCAATCTTTGAGGAATATCTTTCCTCACCGTAAGTAAAAAGGATTCTGCGAAGCTCTTCAAAGCTCCATTCATTCACAACCGTCTTCGCGTTCAGAGCAGAGCCTGTGTCCATTCTCATATCAAGCGGACCGTCTGCCATATACGAAAAGCCGCGTTCTGCCTCATCAAGCTGAGGAGAAGAAACCCCAAGATCAAGCAGAATTCCGTCAACCTTCCCGCTCATGAGGGACGGCACATCACAGAAGTTTCCTTTAATGAATCTGACATTATCAAACCCTGCAAATTTTTCTTTCCCGTATTCAATGGCCGTTATGTCTCTGTCTATGCAGTAAAGCTTTCCGTCCGTAAGACGTTTTGCTATTTCCATTGAATGTCCGCCGCGGCCGAAGGTTCCATCGACATATGTGCCACAGGGCTTTATATCAAGCATCTCGAGGCATTCCGAAAGCATAACCGGAAAATGAAGCTCTGACATTTTATATACCTGCCTCGTCCATAACGTCGGCGATATAATCAGGAGTGAGGTTCTGTGCTTCCCACTCTTCCTCTGACCAGATTTCCAGATGGTCGATCATTCCGACCGTAACGAGGTTTTTACTCAGATTTGCATATTCACGAAGCTTTTGAGGCACGAGAATTCTCCCCTGGCCGTCAAGCTCCATATCGTGAGATGAAGCAACAAAGAAAAGCTGAAGCTCGCGAGATTTACGTGTAGGCAGAGCTTTGATCTTCTCTTCAAGCGAAGCCCATGCCGTAAGCGGATATGCCGAAAGGCACTTTCCGAGCCCTTTTGTCAGGACGAAGCTGCAACCGAGCTCCGAACGGAATTTTGACGGAATAAACAGTCTTCCTTTTTCATCTATAATGTGTGCATATTCGCCTCTCACAGCCTCACCTCCACTTTTAAACCACTTTGCACCACCGATATTTATATTATAAACGTTACATATGTAAATTGCAAGAGTTTTTTTAAAATTTTATTACAATTTTTCATCTTTTTTTGTAATCATTTATAAATATTCCCGAAATCTGATTGACATTATACATTTTATACGAAAATTCTCAGTGGAGCAAAGTGGGTTGATAAAATTTACAAATAGTTAATTTGACATTTCAAAGCCAAAATGTTACCTTATAAGTGCGTAGCAAAGGAGGTTTTATAATGAACACAGACAAAAAAGAACTTTTGCGCCTATTTCTTGACAACAAAGAAAATTTTTCCGACATCGGAATTTTTATAGAAAGCTTCAAAACACTCATGGCATACTACAAATGTGCAATTATGGAGATAGAAACAAAGCTCAATGTTTTAAACGAACAGTTTTCTCTCCGCTACGACAGAAACCCGATAAGTACTACAAAGAGCAGACTGAAAAGCATCGAAAGTATAATCAGAAAACTAAAAAGAAAAAGTGCCGCCTATACTCTCTCATCCCTCGAAGAGAATATAAACGACATTGCGGGCATACGCGTTGTCTGTTCTTTCGAGAGCGATGTTTACACAATCGCAAACGCTCTCACTTCACAAGACGACATACAGCTTATAAAAGAAAAAGATTACATTAAAAACCCAAAACCCAACGGTTACCGAAGTCTGCATCTCATCGTTTCTGTTCCGATATTTCTTTTGCACGAAAAGAAGCATATGAAAGTCGAAATACAGCTACGCACAATAGCAATGGACTCCTGGGCCGCACTTGAACACCAACTCAAATACAAGAAAGATACTGTCTTCGACGACAAAATGGCACAAGAGCTCCATCTTTGTTCAAAGCTCAGCGCAGAGCTGGACCTCCGTATGGATAAACTAAAAAAGCAGGTCAATATATAAAAAAAGACGATGCTTCGGCGGTGCAACTTAGGGAGAAACCGGTTTTGGCCGGTAATTTACCGCGAACAGCTCACAAAAAAATCCTGCAATACGTCAGTATTGCAGGATTTTTCTTGTTTCTGTTTACGACAAAATTTCTCACCCAAAACTGCTTTGCACCATAAAAGACAAGAGTTTGGATGCAGAACAAATTATAATTCGCCGCGAATCCTGACGGATTCAC